>JALDXP010000011.1:0-23420 GCA_032154885.1 Actinomycetota bacterium | reverse complement strand
AGAGGTGGCCGAGTGGTCGAAGGCGCTCGCCTGCTAAGCGAGTAGGGGGTGTTAAACCTCCTCGAGGGTTCAAATCCCTCCCTCTCCGCCAGGCATGTCCGGCCCGATGCTGAGCCTCCGACCGCCCGACCCGTACCACCTGACTCCCGGGCTTGGGTTGGGCACCGTTCCTTCCAGACCGGCTTCGAAGAAGCCCGTCGATCTACGACCTCTCGCCTTATGACCCGGCCAGGCTCCCACTGGTGAGGACCAACGACGTACGAGCGCGCCGGTCAACCCTCGTCGACTGCTTCCAGCCAATCGGACCAGTAGCCCTTCCATTCCTCGACGGCATCAGCTGTGGGGAGCTTGTCATGGGCGACGGTGATCTTGACCCGCCCGTCGTCCTGCGGATCGAGTGCGATTTGCGCCGTTCCAGGCCCAATTCCAATGCGAAGGACTTTGGACGTGGGTCGCGAGCGGAGCTCCGTCTCCAAACCGGGGAAGAGATCGGCCCGGTCGCCGTCGTCGAGCAGCATCTCCCTGATCAGTCCGGCGTCGGCCATCACCGTTCGTGACTTGCCGGCGCTGAAGGTCCCATCCGGCTGCTGGTGGGGGAGTCTGAGGCCGGTGATCCTCTCATAACCGACGGTCACCGTCTGGGCCCACCATCCAGCTACGCCTTGCTCGTCGTGCAGGTAGGTGGCGATGGCGGTGTGCCCGTCGACATGCCCGGGCCAGGCATCGATGACGTCGCACCACTCGTCCCAGCCACAGCCGGTGGCCTCTCGCACAGTGTCGTCGGCCATCTCGGGCTGAGAAGCCCACTGCCTCGCCCCATCGGCCGATTGCTCGATAAGGACGCGGCGGGCGGCGCCATAGCGTTCGCCGGTTTTCTCCATACGTAGCCGGATACGACGCTTGAAGGTCTCTTGTCGGGTCATCTCGACTGCTTTCCCGTGTCTCGGTCGCATAAGTCCGGTGACCCGCGCTCACCGACGTATGCGTGGACACGCACAGCTCGATCCGACTCTTTGCCGAGCACTCGGGGTCCCCTTTGCCTTCCGGGTCGGCGGCGCGGGCACCGAGACGAAGGTCGGGCGGGGCAAGCCGCCCACGTGGACGACTCTACACCCCGTCCTATTCCAGGAGACGCTGCTCCATGGCGTAGAGGGCGGCGCCGGCGCGGGTCGACACTCCGATCTTGGCGTAGATGTTCTCGACGTGGCGCCCGACTGTCTTCGGTGAGATGTACAACTCCTCGCCGATCACACGGTTGGTGTGACCCCGTGCGATGAGCCGCAGGACGTCAACCTCCCGGTCGGTCAGACCTCCCGGATTGAGCGCCTTCGCTGACATCGGTGGCCCTCCGGCCGCTGACACGACCGCGGCGACCGCCTCTGGATCCAGCCGCCCCGCCTTCACCTCGACATCCATCAACCGTGCTGCCTGCTCGAGGTCGAACCGTGCGCGGTGGGGTCGATCTGCGGTGAGGGCTGACATGACGTCCGCTGCAGCCAGCACCATCGCGTCCTCGGTGGTTTGCTCCCGGTTCGTCTGACGGTGATAGCCGGAGCCGTCGATCCGCTCGTGATGGCTCGAGGCGACATCTCCCAGGCCGGCCAGGGCGGGACATCGGGAGAGGATCCGTTCGGTCAGATACGGGTGGAGCCTGACCTTCTCCCATTGCCAGGTCGCCAGCCGCTCGGGCTTGTCCCAGATCCCGTTCTCCACGCCGACCCGGCCCAGGTCGTGCACCAGTGCGGCACGGCGCAGGCCACGACATCGCTCGTCGGTCATCCCCAATGCCCGGCCTGCGTTCTCGGCGAGGTCGGCCACCTGCCGTGAGTGTCCGCGGGTCCATGCCGATTTGATGTCTACATAGTCGGCGACGACCGCCAATGCCTGATCGATGTCGTTGACATAGGCAATCGGCTCGGGCTCGGCCGCGAGCACGTCGCTCCACTCGGCGTCTCGATTCATCCGGGCCAAGCCGAGCACGCTATCCACGATCTTCGGGTCGTAGGCCTTGCCCCGCCGCTCGCGCAGCATTCCGGTCACGTCTCGACCTTCCCGGGTTAAGAGGTCCACGTCGCGGGCGACAATTCCGATTCGGGTCTCGAGAGGTATCGCATCTCCCTCGAGACCGTCGGGATGTCCGCGACCGTCCCATCGCTCGTACGAGTGCTGGAGAGCGGAGACGACCTCTTGGTCGAGACCGAGCCGCCGGGCAAGCATGGCGCCGACTTCACAGTGCTCTGACATACTGCGGGCGTCGGCTCCGTTGTCAGTCAACGCCGAAACCACGAGACGGGTCCGCGAGACGAGCGATTGGCCGGTGCCGGCCGTGCGGACGATCGCTCGCAAGGTCTCGCCGCTGGTACCCATGTGGGTCGGGGCGATCGCCGCCATCAGAGTGAACTCATTCCCGCCGGCCATTCGAGCCGTGTCCCCCGCATCGGCGTTGCACCCGAGAAAGCGAATCAACGACACCTGCTGCACATGACGGATCTGATCCGGCCCGCAGCCCAGCTCACGGGCTATCGCCACCGCCAGCAGGCTGGTGCCGAGGCCATGTCCCATCGGCTGGCCGGTCCCGAGGTCGGTGGCCAGAGACAGCGAGGCCAGGAGCTCGGTGACACGAAGCTCCGAGTCGGCGTCGGCCATGAGCCCGACCCTACCGCGAGGCTTGGCTCGCCGATCAGCCGGGATCGAGGACCGGTGTGGGCTCGATCGCTTTGGATGGCCGCGAGTCCCGGGAACCAGGAGAGAGTGCCCCGAACCACACACCGACCATCACCACGGCTGCACCAATGACTCCCTGGATCGTTACCGGCTCGTCGACCATCCATGGGCCGAGCACCATGGCCACCAGAGGGAAGAGGACGAACATGTACGACGTTGCCGATGCGGTCAGACGCCGGACGACGAGCAGAACGAGGGCGAACAGGCCGACCGAGCCGAGGGTCACCAGATAGACGAGTGACCAGATCACGTCGGTTTGTTCGGGCAATGCCCACTGCTCCCCGGCGAGAGTGGACATCCCGAGAAGCGTTAGCGCCCCGACCGTGAGCGACACGGCGTTGGTGATCGCCGGGTGGTTGGCAGAGATCATCTTGGAGACGATGACGCTCTCTCCGACGCAGACCATCGCGACCACCAGAGCCAGCAGGGGGAGCAGGGCGAGCGTGACCTCTCCTGGGCCGATCGCCATCCATGTGATGCCGACAACGGCAAGAAGCGAGCCGGCCACCGCCCTGCGGCTCAGCCGCTCGAATCCGTGAACCGACGCCAGGAGAAGCGTCACCAGGGGGACCAGGGCCAGCACGACCGTGGCCGTCCCCGCGGTGACCCGTACCAAAGCCCAATATGCGAGGGCGTAGAAGAGGGAGATGCCGAGCAGACCGTTGACGATGGTGAGGAGTAGCTGCCGACCACGGGGCCATGGCAGTCGCAACGCCAGCGTGATGCCGATGAAGAGGATCCCAGCCAGGCTGAAGCGAAGACCCGCGGCCCAGAAGGGCGCAAGCTCGCCAACGCTGATGCGTACGGCCAGCACGTTGATCCCTCCAAGGGTTGCCGCTACGGCAAACATGACATAACCCGAGGCAGAACGCGTCGTCGGCTCCATATCGTTCACCATGCCGCAACGGGTCTCTCGTTGGCATCGGGTGAACACCCCATTTTTGATTGCAATCAGCCGGAGTAGTGCTTTTCGAGACTCGCCAGATATGAGGCAGCAGCGGCCGCGTTGTGACGTCGCCACAGCTCGAGATGGTCGACCATGTCGGAGGACGGAACCTCGAGAGCGGCCAGGGTCGGATCGAGGGCTCGACGCTGAAGGACTACCAGCTGCAACGGTGACCTGCCTAGACGCTGGAGAAGGGCCAGCTTGAGTTGGAACTCGATCCTCATGTCCCTGACATGGCCGACCGGGCTGGCGAGCCACGAATCGAGACGACGTTGGCCGGTTCGGGTGACCCGATGGATGACCCGATTTGGACCTGCGGTTCCCGGCTCGGTGTGGGCCGGTTCGGCAAGCCCGAAATCAACCAGACGATCGAGGGCTCGATAGACCAATGGCCTCCTCACCGTGATCACGCGCCCCACCTCGGTCTCGGGTTGAAGTGCCTTGGAGATGGCGAAGCCATGGGTCGGTCCCTCGGCGAGAAGACCGAGGACGGAGTACTCGGTGAGCGATGGCTGAAAATCGGTCATCCCGAAATCAGGGTAGATAAATGGGGTCCAGCGGGGACCGAGTCTCTCCGGTACTCTCCGTGAGACTATTAGGTAGTCACACCGAGAATAGGAGACACAAGCATGCGTAGAGCTCACCTGGTCGTGTTGGTTGCGTGGCTTGTGCCGCTCGCCGCCTGCACCGGGTCCGCTGACGATTCGACGACGACGGCTGAAGCGGCCACGACGGCCGCGGCTGGTCTGGAAGGAGAGCTTCTGGTTTCCGCCGCGGCATCTTTGACCGACGCCTTCGCTGAGGTGGAGGCCTCCTTCGAGGCGGCCAATCCCGGGGTAGACGTGGTACTGAATCTCGGACCTAGCTCAGGTCTTCGCGAGGCAATCCTGGAAGGCGCCCCCGCCGATGTATTCGCCTCGGCCAACACATCGAACATGGATGAGGTGGCAGAGGCCGGAGAAGTCGTAGGGGAGCCAGAGATCTTCGTCACCAACCTGCTTCAGATCGCTGTTCCCGCGGGCAATCCAGGGGGAGTCAGCGGGTTGGAGGACTTCGCCAGGGAAGCGCTCCTCATCGGCCTCTGCGCCGAGGACGTCCCGTGCGGTGACTTCGGCCGCCAGGCTCTGGAGAATGCCGGTGTCACTCCGGTGCTTGATACCAACGAGCCGGACGTTCGAGCCCTGCTGACAAAGATCGAGAACGATGAGTTGGACGCCGGGATCGTCTACGTGACCGATGTCCTTTCCAGCCCGGCAGAACAGATCGAGGGAATCGACATCCCGGCGGATGTGAACGTCGTTGCCGAGTACCCGATCGCAGTGCTGACGAGCGCGCCCAATCCAGATGCGGCCGCTGACTGGGTCGAGTTCGTGCTTTCCGACGAAGGACAAGCAATCCTTACCAGTTATGGATTCACGTCGCCTTGACCGCTGACCGTCAGGTAGGGCGGCGCACCCGCCGCCCTCCGCCGTTGATGATCGTCCTTGGAGCTGTCGGCCTGTCCCTGTTTGTCGTGCCCTTCGCCGGACTGCTGGCACGAGTGCCTTGGTCGGATCTACCAACCCTGCTCCGTGCCGATGTGGTGACCGACGCTCTACGGCTCTCACTGGTGACGTCGTTGGCGGCGACGGGGATCGCCGTGGTAGTGGGCGTCCCACTGGCCTGGATCATGGGTCGTGTCGAGTTCCCCGGACGTTCCCTGGTACGTGGGCTGGTGACCCTGCCGCTCGTATTGCCTCCTGTGGTCGGTGGGGCCGCCCTCCTATTCGCGTTGGGGCGGCGTGGTCTCGTCGGGGAGCCGTTCAATCAGGCGACTGGTTTGCTGCTCCCGTTCTCGACGTGGGGTGTTGTGGTTGCCAACACTTTCGTCGCCATGCCGTTCCTCGTGATCACGGTGGAGGGCGCGCTGCGGAACCTGGACGAGCGTTACGAGGGTGCGGCGGCGAGTCTGGGAGCTGGGCGCTGGACGGTGCTGCGCCGGGTCACTCTGCCGATGATCGGCCCGTCGTTCGTCGCCGGGCTCGTGCTCACTTGGGCACGGGCGTTCGGTGAGTTCGGGGCGACGATCACCTTCGCCGGGAATCTGCAGGGACGTACTCAGACAATGCCACTGGCCGTCTTTGTCGCCTTGGAGAGCGACCGTGCCACCGCGGTTGCGCTGAGTCTGGTCATGGTCATCGTCTCGCTAGCCGTCCTGGTCGGCCTCCGGGAGCGTTGGTGGAAGGCGCTCTAAGGCCGGGGCTGGAAGCCGACTTCGGTCTGCGCCGAGGAGATTCCTTTCAGATCGATCTGAGTCTTTCCATTCCGGCAGGGATCACGGTTGCCCTTCTCGGACCCAACGGGGCAGGAAAGTCGACCGCGGTCGGGGCGATCGCTGGTCTTCTGCCCATCGACTCGGGGAGCATCGGTCTCGCCGGCATCACTCTGGACGAGCCGGCGGCAGATGTCCTGATCCCCGCGGAGTCCCGACGCATCGGTGTCGTATTCCAGGACTATCTGCTGTTCCCTCACATGACGGTCATCGAGAATGTCGCGTTCGGATTGCGGAGCCGCGGGGTGAATCGTCACGAGGCGATGGCACGAGCCGGGGACTGGCTGGACCGTCTCGATCTCACTGGTCTCGAGCGGAGGAAACCTCCACAGCTTTCCGGTGGTCAGGCCCAGCGGGTCGCTCTGGCCCGGGCTCTGGTCATCGAGCCGGACTTGCTGCTTCTCGACGAGCCTCTCTCCGCCCTCGACGTGACCACTCGGGTGGAGCTCCGTCGGGTGCTCGCCCGGCATCTCGCTGACTTTCCGGGTCCACGTCTCGTCATCACCCATGACCCAACCGAAGCGTTCCTCCTCGCCGACGAGGTGCACATCATCGAGAACGGTTCGGTGACCCAATCGGGGTCTCCCGACGAGATCCGGCTTCGGCCACGAACTTCCTACGCAGCCGACCTTGCCGGATCGAACCTCCTCATTGGCACGGCCGCCCATGGTCAGGTCGCCGTCGGGTCTCATCTCATTCAGCTGGCAGAGCATGAGATCGAAGGGGAGGTCATGTTGACGATTCGGCCTTCGGCGATCTCCCTACACCGCATCCCGCCCGAGGGCAGCCCGCGAAACACCTGGCAAACAACGATCGCAGTAATGGAACGGCTGGGTGAGCGCTCCCGGATCCGGACCGGGGCACCCGTGCCACTCACCGTGGAGGTGACCTCCGAGGCGGCCGCCGCGCTAGGACTCGGAGTAGGCGAGGAAGTGTGGTTGGCCATCAAAGCCACCGAGATCGGGGTCGAAGCGGGGAGTGTGGAGACCCGGGTCGGTTAGTGTCGAGTTGCTTGCCGCACACGACTGGAGACGACTGCGATGGGTGAGAAGCAACGCATCAGCTATGTGCCACTCGAGGACATGACTCCCGAGATGAGGGCTGAGATGGAACGGTGTGCCCGGGAGGGCACGCCCAGACCGGAAAGCTCAGCGATTCGAGCCCATGTCCCGGCTGCGTTCTGGTTCTTCGCCGAGAGCTGGCAAAACTTGTTCCGCGACGGGGTCCTCGACCACGACATCAAGGAGTTGTGCCGGGTCTATGTCTCTCGCTCGGTGAAGTGCGAGTACTGCGGGAACCAGCGATCGGAGAAAGGGAAGGCCCTCGGTCTGGTCGAAGGCCAGTACGACGATCTCATGAACTTCGAACGCTCGGAGATCTACGACGACAGGCAGAAGGCGGCGCTGGCCTACGCCGAGGCGATCACCTGGCATCTCGACACCGACGACGTCTTCTGGGAGCGGATGTACCAGCATTTCACACAGCCCGAGCTGGTCGAACTCGGTTGCTTCGTCGGTCTCACCATGGGTCAGCAGAGCTGGCTGCGACTCCTCAACATCGATCATCACGAGGTGATGCCAGGCACCGAGGCCGCCATGGCACCAGGGTTCGAGGACGCCGAATCTCTGGCGAGGAGCAAGTCAGCCGAGCGTTACTGGGCCAAGGCTTAGGGCTCGCGGTCGGGGACGAAGATCCCGAGAAGCCAGGTCGCGATCGACAGCACGATGGCACCGAGGAACGTCGCCCAGAAAAAGCCTGTGGAGGTGAGACCGAGGTCCCAAATCCCGGATAGCCAAACCACCAATTGGAGCACCAGGGCGTTGACGACGATCAGGAACAGCCCCAGTGTCAGGAGGATGATCGGAAGGCTGAACAGTCGCAGGATCGGCTTCACAATGAAGTTGGCCAACCCCAGGATGACCACGACGATGACGTATTGCCACCAGCTCCCCGTGAACTCGAGACCGTCGATGATCCACACTGCGATCCCGAGGGCTCCTGCGGTGACGGCAAGGTTGAGGATGATGCCCATGACTCCAGAAGCTACAACATCGCTCGGGGGCGCTGCGTTCAATCCTTGTCTGCCAGGGCACCAACCTCGGCGCAGCTGTCTACGAGTTCGTGCTCGGCAGGCTCACGTGCGTTTACCGGCGGCGCTCCGTCATCCGCCCTTGACAGGGAATCAGGCGAGAAACATCTGCACGCTCCGCACGGGCCCGGGCGAGAGCGCGGCCTTCGGTACAGGGATCGGCTGGCCCTATGCGGGCACCGCTGCGATAATTGGCTATTCCGCGCCCGTAGCTCAATTGGATAGAGCGTCTGACTACGGATCAGGAGGTTGGGTGTTCGAGTCGCCCCGGGCGCGCGTTGTGTCCTCCCCGGGAGTGACGTGGAACCATTACCACCCGCGGATTGGCTGACAGTCGTGACCGGTGTATTGAGCTTCCCGATTCCTGTGGTGGTGTGGCGGCTTCGTGTCTCACGGGACGGGAACGAGAGCTCGGGTCCAGATTCCGATCGGGTCGCACCTCGGTTCTGACACTTCCTGGGTCCTATTCAGTCGAATAGGAGGAGCACGCCGACGACGCTGAGTCCGATCGCCAACACGATCGGGAGTCTTGTCGGCTCCAGCGCCCAACCGTTCAACATCGCCTCTTCATTGCGTCGCCAGCGCCGCAGACCCGCCACGGCGACGAGAACCCCCAAGCCGACCAAGACGTACGCTGCGATAAAGCCGATTTCAGAATCGGCCAGCAGACGTAGGACGGCGACACCGCCGGCGATCAAAGCCAAGGCAGTCCTGGTCCATGCCAGGTACGTCCGCTCGTTGGCCAGCGAGAATCGATAGTCGATCAAAGGGGACGGCGGCTCTGGACGCCCTCCACCGTCGTCAGGAACAGTCATGAAGGTTCTCGCATGGCTCACGGGTCCTCGACGGCCGGTCGAGGTACGTCGGCTCGGAACAGTAGCCCTACCAGATTCAGGCTTCGCTCACCGCTCCGCTCGGTGACTGGTCCCAATTGGGAGCCGTCCTACTTGGCCTGGTGAGCAGCATCAAACCCAAACCGAGCCCGTAGATCGACCAAATCCACGCCGACACCGGGGGCGCCTCGATCGATGGATCGAATACCGCGTTGACGAGCACCGCAAGGGCGCAGGCCATGGCCACGACGGCGACCCCAGCCTCCACGCTGAGCCCCCGCGCTGCCAGAGAACGTCTCGACCGAATCATGGCAATGAACCAGATCACCCACATCAGGAACCAGAGTCCGATGCCCAAGTATCCGCTGCGAGCGAAGATGGTCATATGGGAGTTGTGGGCGGAGCGGAGCTCTGTCTCGCCCACCCCCTGGAATCCGTATAGCCCGCCGAGGCTCACGCCATAGCCTCGACCAAGGACAGGGGCGTTGAGGTTGACGTCTCGGAGGATCTCGCTCCACAGATCCAGACGCCAGGACGAGTTGCTGACGAGGTCCCCGGAAGTTGCGACGGCATCCGGGTTGACGACACTCACCAGATTCTCGACCAGCTGATCGGCCGATATGTCCCGATCGTTCGAAAAGAAGGACACTCGTATGTCGGTGACCGAGAAGATCAGCCCTACGAGGATGACAACGGTGCACATGATCCCGACGAAATGGCGTTGCCCGGCCCTGGCGTACCAAAAGATCACCCCAAGGCCGGCGATCGCCGCCAGGAAGCCGCCCCGGTTCTGAATACCTGCCACGACGAGGAAGAGGCCGCTCACGGCCGTTAGGAACGCTCTCTGACGCCGGGTGAGACCGGTGACCCGTTCGTCGAGCAGCCACATGAAACCCAGGCACGCCGTGAGTAAGACGGACGTGTTCGATCCGCGGTGAGAAGCAATAGGCACATCCGAATCGGGCACGAGCGGCGACGTGAGAACCTGGCTCAGGATCAAGGAGATCGGTGCCCACAAGATGAACCAGGGGAGAATCTTGCTGAACCAGCCGACGATCGGCCCTATCCCGCGACGCCGGACAAAATCGGCGACGAAGAACGCGAAAATCCCGTAGTACCACTGCGAGGCGTCTCGGAGAGCGTCGATGCCGTGCTGACCCAGATAGGGCAGCGTGCGAACCGCGCTGTAGAGGAGGAAAACGGCGAGACCTAGCCGAACCGGAGATCTGAGACGGGCGTCGTTTATTGGATAGAAGCGGATCAGATAGACAATGATGATGGCCAGGACAACTTCCCCCACGAAGAGAGGGGTACCTGGGAGGTGCAGATAGGCAAAGCCCCTGTCACCGAGCATGTAGCCGGCCAGGAGCACGCCAAGCGCGATAGCCGGGATCCGGGTCGGGTCGGTGGTGGATCGCTTCGGCGCTGGCGGGTAGCCCCTCGGAACCTGCAAGACCTCGGGGAGTGACAGCCGTGCCGTGGTCAACCCCGCCGGCGTGGGATCCCCGGCTCGAGGGAATTATTGCCGCCTGGGGTATCCTCGATGGAACCGGCTAGGGCGCGACCCCGTGCCTCGGTTGGCGCTCTGTTGAAGGCGAATCCAAGGATCTCGGTCCCGATGCCCCGCAGGTGCGCGGCGGTGGCCTCGATATCCCGGACCCGTGCACCACGAGGAACGACAAGGATCGCCGCGCCTAGCTTCGAAGCGAGGGTCGTCGCGTAAGCAACCTGGAGGAGTGGAGGGGTGTCGACCACGATCAGATCTGACTCGCCCCGAAGCTCGAAGAGAAACTTGTCTGCTCCCTCGCTGCGGAAGAAGCCGGCTGCACCGACTGTTACCTGGCCTCGGCTGATGAGATTCAACTCACCCCTGGGCACGTCGATTTTGGTCATTGCCGAGTTCAGAGGGAGACCCCCAGATACGACGTCTGTGATCCCTTTGACTTCGAGCGGGTCGACTCCGAACATCTGGGTGAGGGCCTGGCCACCGAAGTCGGCATCGATCATGAGAACACGAACGCCCTCTGAAGCGGCGGCCAGAGCCATGTTGGCTGTCGTTGTCGATTGGCCGCCCCTGACCCCGACCCCGACCAGTACGACCGACCTGTTGACCATGTGGGGAGCGCGGGCTTCAAGAGAGGCAGCGAGGAATCGGTAGCCCTCGGCGGCGACCGACCGGGGATTGTCCCGGACTGGCAAGTCCGAGGAGATCTGCTCTCCGCTGAAGTCGGTGATGTTGGCCAGGAGGGGGGCGCCGATCAGCTGCGCGACCTCTTCGCCATGACTGACGATGGCGGTGCGGGAGCTGCGGGCAAAGGCGGCCGCTGCGCCGATCAGCAATCCGAGGAAGGCCCCGGCCATTGCGATGCGGAGGGGAAGAGTGCCGGAATTCGTGGCTACGGTCCGAGCAGGTGAGAAGACCGCAGTCGGGGCCTTGTTGACTTCTGCCTCGACCGCGAGCTCGTTCCTCCTGCTGATCAACGTGGCTTGCTCGTCGATGGCGTTCTCCAACTGCCGCTGGAGGGCGGGAGCGACTGCCTGCGAAGGAGCCACATCGGACGTCAACTGAATCATCTGAACTTGCCGTGTGATGGAATCGAGCTCTTGTTCAAGCGCCTCGCGGGTCGCGCCGGCTTCGGTGCTCCCCAGCTGTTCGACAATCGTCGCGGCCCGAGCGATGAGCCCAGGCAACTGGACGGTGAGGGTCTCAGCGTCCCCGTTGCTCAACAAGTCTTGCTGGAGGTCGTCGATCGTCGCCTGCTGCTCGGATATTGCGTCATCTATCAGGCTGATCGCCGCTTTGCTGTTGGCGGATGTCTGATCCTCCAACAAGGCCTGATAGGCGTCCAGGAGGGCGTTGGCACCACCGATCGCCTCTTCTTCGGAGTCCGCCCTGAATGCCGCCGTGGCAACATTGCTGTCGGCCGACCATCGGATCGAGAGTTTCTCCTCGAAGTCTTTGACGCTGAGCGTTTCGCCGGTGATCTGACCCAGATTGGCGGCGGCGGCGGCCAGAACTGCCGGGGACTGGAGTATCGCGATCTGGTCGGCGACGACACGCTTTTGGTCTGCCGGGTCGTTGACGCCAAACACCGTGGCCGGCCGAGCCTCACTGAGCAAGAACGATGCTTCAGCCACGGTCGGGGAATATGTCCGGGCGAGGAAACCGAAGCCGAGTCCAACGAGGAATCCGATGACCACCATCGCGCCGACCAGTCTTCGGTCGCGCCAAACGGCCGAACTAATGGTTGTTTCCACGCTGCTTGAACTCATGCCCCTCGGAACCCCAAACCTCTCGGCGGTAATCTACCTGGACGCGGCTGCTAGCAAAGACCCAAAATGTCGTTGTGTGATCGGGAGGTGATTTTGGGTCAGTCAGCCCATTACCTTCGACCGCCGTTGTCCACCACCATTTCGAGCGTCCGATGATGCCCATATCGCCTGCTTTCGAACCCGGATCTGAGGTTCTCCTGTCGATCTGCGTTCCGACCAGGGATCGACCTGAGCTCCTATTGCGAAATCTACAGGCCGTCCTCAGTCAGATCACTCGCGGTGACCCGGTCGAGGTGCTCGTGTCGGACAACTCCGAAGGCTCGGCAACAGCCGAGGCCGTCTCCGAATTGATGGAGCAGGGGACTCTCATCGCCTTTGCGCAGAACGTTCCATCGGTTTCCATGTCCACCAATCACAATCTGCTCATCGAGCGCGCACGTGGCGAATACCTCCTCTTCGTCCATGATGACGACTATCTCCTCGAGGGCGGGCTCCAGGCCATCCTGAAGAGCCTGAGCGAGCATGTGCAAGACGATGTCAGGGTTTTTGGTGTCAGCATCGTGGACATCGACGGAAATCCGATGAAGACAGAACGACATAAGGTGCGTCGCCGGATGAACCCGCGTCGGGCTCTGATGACGCTCTTGTCGAGCTCGTCGTATGTCAGAACCCCAGGCCTGGTCGTCAGTGCCAAGGGCTATGCCGCTGCGGGCGGTTTTGACCCCAAGGCCGGCCCTGCAATGGATTTCGCGTTGAATGCGAGATTGTTTGGCGCCTTCGGAGCTACGACCGAAACCGCGGTTATCTCGGCCTACACGGTTCATCTCTCCGCCACCACCACCGGGATGTTCAACGAGGACACACTGTCCCGTCTCAACGGCGTGTTCGAGGAAGTCGGGGGTCGTGGTGTGCTGACAACGCGGGAAATCCAAAGGTGCCGTAGCAGGCACATGCATCAATTCGTTCTCGGTGGTACCTATAGGTCCATCAGATCCGGCGACAACGATTCGGCTCGGCGGATCATGGCATTGCTCGACTCGCCGGAGTTCGAAACGGTGTCGTTCTCCTGGAAATGGCTCGCCGTTCGTCTCGGGTTCTCCCTCTACCTCAAACTATTCTGAGTCCCCCGCGAACGCTGCTCTCCAGATCGCCCGATAGCGGATGGTTCGAAAGACGTTCTGCCCGATGATCCCCAACGGCCGGGCAAAAGCACCGGTCAGGCCGGCAGTGGCCGCGATGACGGTGGGGATAGTCAACGAGGCGAAATCGATCTTGGCCATCGGCACTTCCATGTTGGACGCAATCAGCTGATCGCGAATTGGGGACGTGATGCTGAGCACGAGGTTGGAGAGAATGGTCACCGGGATGAGGAAAGCAATGTCGTAGGCGGTGGGGATCAGGGCGAATAGCGGGTTGAACCTCCACGCGAAACCGGCGAAGAAGAGATAGCTGATCCCGGCCACCGCTATCACCAGGAAGAAGGACTTGTTGACCGAAATCGCCGCGGCCCGATCGACCGAGGCCGCCGCCCGGAGATGTCTCGAGGCCAGGGCGGCCGCGACCCCTGTGGTGACAACCAGGACGGGTTGGGCGGCCACCCGGGCAGCCTCAGCGAACCCAACGATCTCCGGTCCAGCCACAAGCGTCATGACTACCGATGCCACGAGTGCCCCGCCGTAGGCGGAGACGGAGGAGGCCGCCAGCCAGCGCCCGGAGACCGTTACGAGCGGGGCAGCCGGCCGGACGCGCCATGCCGGTCTTGACAGCGCCAGGCCGAAGCCGAGCGAGACGATGTTCGCGACCACCAGACTTCCCAGCGGCGCCCACGCTGGCGCTATGCCCAGCGAAAGTATGGCGAGAAGGGCGCCGACGACTGCCACCAATTGCGAGCCCGACATCAACGCCGCTCCCCACGACCTCTCGGCGATATGGAAGCCCCTCCGGAGATGGTCCTGCATTGGGGAGATCACAGCGAGCCCGACACCTGTTACGGCGAGTTCGATCACCGCGGTCGGATCTGATCGCCACCAGATGATGCCTGCGGCCACAAGGATGAAACTGCAACCGAACAGTGCGGGCGGGATCCCGCTCCCCAGCGAGTGAACGATGCCGCCCAATCGCTGATGCACCTCGAGCCTGATCATCGAGACCTGAATTGGCGTGTAGGTGATCTCGGCTGGGAGCAGGCTGCCGACCAGGAAGGCAGAGAAGATCACCGAGTAGGTTCCGAGCTCGGCAGGTTCGAGCCACCGTACCGCCGCCAGCCCTGCGGCGAACGTAGCCAGCGACGACAAAGCAGCGTCGACGATCCCGGCTGGGAGTTTTTGGCGTAGGCGTTGCTCGTGGTCGACAGTCGAGGAGACTAGAAGGCCTACGTGACTCTGCGGCCGGCCCTCTCACCGAATCGGGTGCGATGGAGTCCAACCTTCAGCCCGAGGTTGGCGCGACATCCGGGGCCCGGGCGCGCGGCATATCTGGGTCACCCAGCCCATCCGTTAGCCAGGCCCGTCGGCGTAGAATCGCTAGTGCCTAGGGGAGTGGGACCTTTCGATGTGCGGCATTGCTGGCGCTTACAACTTGCCTTTGGATGCCGGGGTACAGGAGGCCGTGTCACTGGCGATCGCGCACCGCGGCCCTGACGCTGCCGGGCACTGGAACAGCGGAGATCAGGGCCCACCTGTGTGGTTGTGTCATCGGCGGCTGTCGATCATCGACCTCTCCAGCGCGGCCAATCAGCCGTTCGAGAAGGATGGCTTGATCCTCATTTTCAACGGCGAGATCTACAACTACCGCCAGTTGCAGAGCGAGCTCTCGTCCCGAGGGGCGATGTTTCGAACGCATTCCGATTCAGAGGTATTGCTCGAGGCCTGGCGCCACTGGGGACCCGCGAGCCTGGACCGCCTTCGCGGGATGTTTGCCTTTGCGCTCTATGACACCGTGAACCGCAAACTCGTCCTGGCCCGTGACCATTTCGGCATCAAGCCACTCTTCTATCAGGCTCGACACGGGAGGCTGGCCTTCGCCTCAGAGTTGAAGGCTCTGCGACCGATGATGGGCGAAGTCCGGGTTGACCAGACGGCGCTGGTGGCATCGGTCATGTACTCGTGGGTGCCCGAGAGTCATTGCATGTTCGAGGGGACCCAGAAGCTGGCACCAGGGACCTGGTTGGAGATCGGTCCCGACGGTCAGCACCGGGTGCACCGATACTGGGACCCGGTCTCTGCTGCCGCCGCCGCCGGTGAGGCCGGCCGGCTGAACCGGTTCGATCCCTCTCGTTTGGGTCAGGTCATGGAGGACTCGGTAGCGGCGCATCTGGTGGCGGACGTGCCGATCTCGACATTCCTGAGCGGTGGGCTCGACTCCAGCCTCATCACCGTCATGGCGAAGCAGCAGGATGCCGAGATCGACAGCTACACGATCTCATTCCGGGACGAGGACCAGCGGTACGAGGCAATGCCGGACGACTTCTCCTATGCCAAGAAGGTCGCCGCCGAGCACGGGATTCGCCTCCATGAGGTCGAAATAGCACCGGATGTAGCCGATCTATTGCCCAAGCTGGTACATCATCTGGACGAGCCCATTGGCGACGCTGCTGCCATCAACGCCTACCTCATCTGCCAGGCGGCCCGAGAAGCCGGGGTCAAGGTGCTGCTGTCCGGCATGGGTGCCGACGAGCTGTTCGGTGGGTACCGCAAACACTATGCGGCCCTGCTCGCCTCTCGTTATCGCCATACACCGCGATGGCTCCGTCAGAAGCTGATCGAGCCAACGGTTCAGCATCTCCCGGTCGCCAGCAAGAAGCGGGGATATCGCCTGAGTCGCTGGGCTCGGCGTTTCGTCGACTTCGCCGGTCTCCCCGAGGAAGCAGCCTTTCGAAGGAGCTACGCGCACTATGACCAGGCCCAGCTTGGAGATTTGCTCGCTCCGGAATTGGCGGTCCGAGTGGACGGTCTGGTCGACGAGCACCGGGAGGTCTACTCGGCCTACCGCGGTGAGGATCAGGTCAACCGGATGTGTTTCACCGACTCCCAGTTGTTTCTCCCGAGTCTCAATCTGGCGTATACCGACAGGGCCAGCATGGCTGCCTCCACCGAGGTGAGGGTGCCATTCGTCGACAAGCAAATCTTCGAAGCCGCCTTCGCCATTCCTGGCTCCGACAAGATCGTTGGTCGGGAGAGGAAGGCGATTCTGAAAGAAGCCGCTCTGCCATGGCTGCCCAAAGAGATTGTCTATCGGCCCAAGGGCCTCTTCAGCGCCCCACTCCGTGCCTGGATCCGGCGTGACCTTCAGGCGATGGTCGAGGAGTATGTCGCTTTGGGCCACATGGTTGGTTCGGGGATGCTCGACAAGTCAGCAGTCCGCAGCATGATCGACGAGGACCGCAGCGGGATGACCGACCGTTCCAAAGAGATATGGCAGCTGCTCACCCTCGAGCTCTGGCATCGCCAGAACCTGAACGTGCAATGAACCAATCGAGCAGAGTCCGCGAGGTCGCCTTCGCCGGACTACTGCGCCCGTGATTGCGTCGAGCTGATGATTTCGACGGGTTGTGTCACCCTGGTCAGCCAGATCTCCCGCCAGTAAGGGAAGTGGCTGCGCCGACATAGGCGATGGTATTCCGCGGTGCACGTGACAGTGTCCAGGACAATGCATTCACCGGGAAGTTCGAACAGCTCACCGGTCCCCTCGTTGATCATTCGGCTGACCCGGCGGAGGACGCGGTACTCACCTCCGCAGTAGCGCAGCATCTCGGAGTCAAAGGTGAGGCCGCGGTTGCGGTTCCGGCGGTCCAACGTCTCCGCAATCTCCTCCTTCGTCTTGACACGTACGAGTTCACCGGGCCGGAGGTCGAGCAATTCCCTCGGAGTCTTCGAGAGTTTCCCCCGCAGCAATGGGACGGTGCTCCCACCCATGAGCTTCTTCTGGACCATGACGAGCAGCCACTTGAGCAAGGCGACGATCATCTCAAACACGCCTGCGTTGCCCGTGGCCACTTCACGGATGTACTGCGTCGGCTCCCACCAGGGAAGGGGAGTAGTCGCGCGCACGATCTCCGTTGCTTGACACATGAAGCGCTCGACCGTGGGATCGCTGTCCGTCACGGGCCGAGCGGCGGCCAGAAGGCCTGCGGATTCGAACTGCTCGCCAGGAGTTTCGGAACCCCCACCGACATCGGGCTGTTCCGACGGGCGACGGAGCCAGGCCTCCTTCCAAAAGATCAAACAGCCGGCTTGGCAGCCACCATGTGCGCCGCCATTGCAACGGAGGTCTGTGAGAAAGACCGCATTTTGCATCCGACGTTGTCCGTCGGAAAGTATCGCGTCACAGGTACGGTCGGCGCGTTTGTAGACGGTGACCGTTTGACCGCAGTACTCGAGCATCTCGGGCATGAATGGCAGCCCATCGAGCATTCCCTCCGCATCCAGGGTTGCGAGGATCTCCGGCGCGGACTTGATCTCGGCGATTTCCCCCGGTCGAAAAGGACGCAGAACGGATCCCAGGTCTGGCCCCCCCATGGCTGATTTCTCCTCTTGGCCCTTGTCTTCTTGCTTCCCGTGTAGGCCTCGCAGAGGCTATCACCGGCCCAAACAGATGCCTAGACCTCATTTGATGGACCCTGTGAGGTCCATTCCATACCCGCGCCACTGTGGCCAGGCCAATGATCGGTCGGCCCAGGAGAACCCGACGACATTTTCGTAGTCGTTGTTCTGGAAGGTGATCTTTCGGGAAGTGAAAACCGACGGGTCATCGACGTCTTGGGCCGCGCCGGTCCTTCCCGATCTGACCACGGTGTTGTCATGAACCGAGACGTTGCTCAGCAGATAAGGACCCAGCCTCCCCGACCCTCGATCCTGCTGGATCAGTGTGATCCCGTTGTAGTTGTCCTCGAGGACGTTCCCGTAGATCTCCACGCCCTGGCTGGCGGCCACCATGATCCCGCCCTCCCACAGCCAGCCTCTGTTGCGGAACCCGTTGCCCCGAACCTCGTTGTTGCGGATCGTCGCCGAGTCTGAGATCTCGTGGAAGATGCCTGCACCAGAGTTGCCCTCGACGACGTTGTTCTCATAGAGGGTGTTGATGTTGTCGATGTCCGTCCACAGGCCGGGCCCATGGTTGTCGTGTACGAAGTTGCCTCGAACGATGAGATTCTCCGACGTACCGAACTTAGATCCACCCGCCTCGTAGTACTCGTCGGCTCCAGTGGTGTTGTTCCCGTAGATCTCGTTGCCTTCGACCAGTGCACCGGAATTCCGCACCCATGACAACTTCAAGCCGATGACGCCGTTGTCATGGATCCTGTTGTTACGCGCGATCGACCCGTCGGAGAGGGCCAATCCGGCGTAGCTGTTGTGATGCAGGTCACAGTTCTCCACCGTCCAGCCGATGCCGGCCGCCGCCCCCTCATGGGTTCGTGCTGTGATGGGCGCATACTGGTGCTCGGGGTTGTAATTGCGGATCTCCAGACCTCTGATCGTGACGTTGTTGGCGCTATTCGGTTGAACCGCCCATACGGTGACGCCTCGCCCGTCCATGACCGCGCCCGGTTGGCCGATCAGGAAGTCGCCGTGTTTCAGGTTGGCGGTCTGCTCGTAGTGCACCCCTGATTCAACGACATAGGTCGTGCCGGCTGGTTCGGCATCGATGATCGAATTCCAACCGGTACCGACAGGGAGCAGCGTTCCGGATAGTGACCGCGTGGGATCTTCCGCGATTGCTTCGATAGTCGCCGTGTGGACGATCCCCTCGTTGTCGACAAGGGTGCCTCCCGGAGGCAAGACGGCCAACAACATGGCCATCACCGACGCCGAAAACCACCTCATCCTCTAGATCATCGTCCGGGGCTAGCACCTACGTGAGATCGGTGCAGAACGCCGATGAGTTCCCGAGCCCCCAGCGGTCTACTTTGCCATCAGGCCGCGTCGAAGGGAACGTCATGGATCTCAACATTCTGAAGCTCGTCGGCATCGCGATAATCGTCGGGATATGACAGTGACCGGCGGGAAAGGCCCGCTCGACAAGACCTTCACTGCATCTCTGCAGAAAAGCCCGGCTGAGGGTGGCTGGACCTTCGTGGTGATGCCGAATTCCGTCGAATACTTCGGGACGCGCGGCCTGGTCAGGGTCCGTGGGACCGTGGACGATGTCGAGTTCCAGACCTCGTTCATGGCGATGGGCGACGGAACGCACAAACTCCCGATCAAAGCGTCCCTCCGTGACGTCATCGGGAAGGACAACGGAGACGAGGTCACCGTCCACTTGATCGAGCGCCTCAAATGACGTGTTGGACGAGCCTCACGTCGTCCGGAGTTCGCTCATGGCCATGAGATATCCCTTGGCCCTCTCCGACATCTCGTAACGGCCGACCAGCGCCTTGAACTCCGGTCCGTGATTGGGCTGCTCGAGATGCGCCATCTCATGGATGAGCACCGAGTCGAGAACCCATCCCGGCATCGTGGCGAGACGGTTGGAGACACGGATGCTCCCCTGAGCCGGCGTGCAAGAGCCCCATCTCGTCGTCTGTCGATCCGACCACTCGATAGTGACGGGCTCCGAAAGGCCATATCTCATCGCGAGGTGGCGGGCTCGTCGACCCAGGTCAACTTGTCCCGATGAGACCTTCCGGTCGATCCGGGCGACGAGACTCTCCACCAGCCGTGCCTCCTCCTCGGGCGCCAGACCGAAGGGGACCATCACCTTCAGTCTTCCCTCGCTCATGTATGCCTGGGCGGTCCGCTTTCTTCGCTTGCTCCGGACGACATCGACCTGCAAATCGCTCATGGTCGGATCGTAAGTCCCTGGAGTGACAGAACCGGTAGCCGTCACTCGACGAGCAGCACGGCCTTTCCGTTCACCTGTCGGTTGGCCAGTGCCTCGAACGCAGAGTTGGCCTCTGTCCATGGCAGTTCGAGCCCGATCTGGGGATGAAGGTGGCCGCCGGCCACCATGTTGGCCAGTGTCTGGAGATCCTCCCCGAAAGTCGGCGGAGCTCCGCTCTCGTAGATGAAGAAGGCCGTGATCCGGGCCAGGGCGTGACCGCGGAAGTCGCTGAACGAGACCTGTGCTGCGGTGTCCGAGGAGTTCCCGTAGACGACGATGTCGCCTCCAGGCGCAATCAGCCGGATCGCCGCTTCGAAGCTGGGGCCGCCGGCCGCGTCCAGGATGAGATCAAACGGCTCCTCGAGGTCGTCGAGGTCATAGGCGATGCGGCTTGCCCCGATCTCCTCCAGGCCTATCGCCCGCACCTCGTCCGCTACAACCCCCGTGACCGTTGCCCCCGCTCCCGCCGCCATCTCGACGGCGAACCGGCCGACACCGCCGGCGGCCCCGGTCACCAGCACCCGTTTCCCCGCCAAGTGACCACCGAGTCGGAGGGCGCGCAATGCCGTCATGCCGGCGATGGGGAGGGTGGCAGCCTGAGCAAAGGTGACATGGTCGGCGAGATGCGCAAGGTGAGTGGTGGGGACGGCCACCTTCTGTGCCCAACCCGCCTGCTCAGGCCATGCAACGACGCGCATCCCGACCGATGGGCCCGATCCGTCGGTCGCCTGCTCGAGGATCTGACCTGCTACGTCCTGACCGGGCTGCCAGCCACTTGGTCTGGCCCTGAGGAGCCGTAGCTCCCCCCGGTTCACCGCAACTGCCCGGACCTCGACGAGAGCTTCATGTGGGCCAGGTGACGGCTCGGTCACCTCGCTCAGCTCGACCGACATCGCACCGTCGCCTTTGTTGACCAGAGCCTTCAATCATCTACCGCCGTGTTGGGGAACGAAAGCTAGTGAGCCACGACGTGGGTGACCGGCACGGAGACCGAGCGGCCCAGCCGATTGATGAGGTCGGCGCCGAGCCATCGCGAGATCCCGGCAGGGAAGGTGGAGACAATGACCTGATCGAAGTCATCGAGATTCAATGCATCGAGGATCGCTCGATATGGGTCGGGGTCGCCGACCACGGCCTCGACGACGTGCACCCCGGACTCTTCGAGCCGAAGGCGGGCTGCGTCTGCCTTCGCTCGAGCGATGGCGCGTGACTCACCCTGCGTCCAGCTGGTCAGGTGCTTCACCGGGGTCGCCGGAACGAGGAGAACCACCTCGGCGTGATCGCTTTGCGCCGCGGATCGGACCGCAGCGAGGAATTCATCGGCTTCAGCCGTCTGGTGCGCCACAGCGAGCAGACGTGTCACCACACACACCTCGGTCAGATCATGTCACCGTCGCGCTCTATACGCTGGCTGTCAAGACGTGGTTCGCGATGTCCTGCGGACGCGCCGGGAGATGAGAGAAGCCCCGCAGACGTCTCCGCCCACAGGGCTTCCCGGGAGCGGCCTCACGTGGTGAGGCGCTCAGCCGGTCTCGTGATCCAGCCGTTTCCGGCCTACGTGTCCAACCGAACTGATTCGAACATACACCCTGACGACCTATCTGTCACGGGTGAAGTCAGATGAGTCTTCCGGTGTGCTCGTAGAGAGGCTCATGGTCGAGAACCCTTTGCCCTCCGAGCCGCGACAGATCCAGGGTTGGGTTTCTGCCCAGGATCAACTCGGCCAGATAACGGCCAACCGCCGGGCTCTGCTGAAACCCGTGGCCCGAGAAGCCGGCAGCCAAGAAGAGACCTCTGATCCTCGGCCATTCGCCGAGGATCGCGTTCCCGTCCATGGTGTTCACGTCATAGACACCTGCCCAGGAAGTCTCCACCTTGAGGCTGTCGAACGCCGGGAGGTGGGCGTGCAGCTCCGGCCAGATCAGGTCGGTGAATCTCTGCTGTCCCGCCGGGGTGAAGTCGAAGCCGATCGGGTCCTCGGGCAGCGACCACGCGATGAGCCAGGAGCGATCGCTCTCCGGGATCGCATAGACCCCGGAAGGGAGGAAGAGGCTGGGCATACCGGCTGTGGGCAGTGTGGTCGAGACCACATAGACGGTTCGCATCAGCGGGATGACGGGCAATTCGATGCCCAAGGGCCGGGCGAGATCAGCAGACCAGGCCCCGGCGCAGTTGACGACCACCGGGCTCATCAGATCGACGCCGGACCGCAATCGGGCCCCAGTCATGGCGCTGTCGTCACTCAGCAACCCGACCACTTCGTCGTCGAGATAGAGCGCTCCCAGCTCGGCCGCCTTGTTCCGAAAGCCCCGCAGCACGGCGCTGGGATCGACCGACCCGTCGACCTGGGCGAAGCTGCCACCGACGATCCCGTCCAGACGTAAACCGGGGAAACGGAGAGTTATCTCCTCGTCCGAGAGCCAGGCCACCTCACAGCCCAGGTTTTTCTGTGTCTCGATGCCCTTCAGGGCCTCGGACTGCCCCTCCTCGTCGGCGAGGAACAAGTTTCCCTGGTGCCTGGCCCCGACAGCGGGCTGGAAGTTCGCCGTGGCCATGTCCTCGTCGAAGGTCCGGAAGATCTCCAATGCGTACTGGGACATCCTGATGTTCTCTTCCAGATTGAACTGGATGCGGACGTTGCCATCCGAGAGGGTGGTGGAGGCTCGGGCGTAACTGCTGTCTCGTTCAATGACCACTACTGAGAGAGACGGATCCGCCTTCATCAAGTGGTAGGCGGTAGCCGAGCCCATGGCTCCTCCTCCAACTATGACGACGTCGTGGCTCGTGCGGGTCAGCCGACCGTCTCCATCACTCAGTCTTCCTCGATGGCGCGGGCCATGTCTGCCATCGAGAAGAAAACTTGGTCGGGTTCAGGCGGGTGCTCGATCGGGGTGGTCGCACCCCACTCGCCTCCGGCCGACAGGCGTTGACGATCGATCCATACCGTGTCGAGACCGGCGGCTTTGGCAGGCGCATGGTCGTGGTAGAGACTCTGGGCGACGTGGAGTACCGAGTCCGGGGCCACGCCGAACTCGTCCTCGAGATGATGCAGGAGATAGTCGAAATTGGCCGGATCCGGCTTGTAGGAGCCGATGTCCTCGGCTGTGTAGATGGCGTCGAACTCCACCCCGAGCCTCTCATTCGATCCGGCGAAGCTGGTCCGGTCGACGTTGGAGAGGATCATCAGTCGGTACCTCTCGGCGAGAAAGGCCAGGGCGCCGGGGGAATCGGCAAACTCGGGCCAATCGGGCACTGATGCTCCAAACGCACGGTCCAAGTCTTCGTTGCTGTCCAGATCGAGACTCGCGGCGAGATCCCTGTGCACGACGGCGAGCAGATCGGAGTACAGGAGGGAAGGGTTGCCGGCCTCCTGGGCGGCCTCGATACGACCGAACTCGGCGAGCACCTCCGGCCGACTGACCTGCG
>JALDXP010000010.1:0-23819 GCA_032154885.1 Actinomycetota bacterium | reverse complement strand
ACCCGAACGGGAGACCGACCAAGGTCCCGTCGGCTTCCCGCTGGTTGTCCACGGCCGCCGTCGCCCATTGTGAGGTCTCGACTCCGGTCGACTCGATCAGGGGCTCGATGTCCAGGTAGAGCCCGGCGAACCCATTCGAGCCGTCGCGGCCCACCGGTCCGATGATGTCCGGGGCGTCGCCCGTAGCGATCTGGTTTGCCAGGGTCGTGTACGCGACGTCGTAGTCGACGATCTCCAGCTGGAGTTCGATCTCATCCTGCGACTCGTTGAATGCGGCGACCACTGCCTCTTGGGCTGCCTTCTGCTCCGGCTGGTCACCGGCACCGAGCCCGACGAACCATCGGATCTCCACTTTGTCACCCGATGGTGCCGCGGTCGTGGCCGCAGCAGCGGCCGACGTAGTGGACTCCTCGCTACTCGCCGCCGTGGTGCTGGAACCACCGGTGCCACCGGAGTCACCACACGCGCCGAGGATCAAGAGGAGGACCACCACGAGGGCGGTGCTCTTGGTCTTCTTCATTGTCTTCCTTCTCCTCCTTCTGCCCCGGCTATTTCAACTGCCGCGTGGCCGCTGCGGTCCTGCACCGGGGACAGACAGGACCTTTCTTTCGGGCTATCCCGATAGACCTCCAACCGTCGATTGCCTGATGACCAACTCGGTTGGAAGAAGCACTCGCCGCGGCCCACCTTCAGGATTCTCCAGAAGGCTGAGGAGGGCCGAGGCCGACTCGATGCCCTGGGCGTGCACGCCCTGCCGGATCGTGGTCAGGGGAGGGTGGAGCTCGGATGCGACCGGGAGATCGTCGAACCCGGCCAGCGCCACGTCCTTGGGCACATCCAGACCCGCGGCCTTGATCGTCTCCAGGGCCCCGCTCGCAGTGGCGTCATTCGCGCAAAAGATGGCATCGACATCCAGTTCGAGCAGCTTCGCAGCGACCTCGATTGCGGATGGGCGGGTGAAGTCGCCCTCGATTACGAAACGATCGGCGTCGAGGCCAGCGCGCTTCATCGCCCGCCGGTAACCCACCAATCGGTCTTCGCCGGCCACGCTGCCCAGACGTCCGGTTATGTGGCCGATCCGTGTCCGCCCGATGTCGATCAGGTGGGTCGTTACGGTGTCCGCGGCACCTATGTTGTCGATATCGACATAACTGGCAGTCAGGTCAGACCGCCGGTGACCGATGAGGACGGTGGGCAGGTCCGAAGCGAGCAGACCATCGACGAGCGGGTCATCGAGGTTGTCCGCAGTCACGATGACGCCATCCATGAGACCTGTGCCCAGGATTCGGTCCAGGGTCTCTTCTTTGCTCCGGTTTCCCAGCCACAGCATCATCCCGCTCGCCCGATCGGCGAGCACGTCGCTCACACCGTGGAGTAGGGCGACGAAATAGGAGTCTTCGAAGAGGACAGGCGGCTCGACATGCATGACCACACCCACCACACCGGTGCGTCCCGACGCCAGGGACCGTGCCGCGAGGTTTGGTCGATAGTTGGTGCCCTCGATCACCTCGAGGACTCGTCGCCTGGTCTCCTCCGAGACCGGTCCCCCATTGATCACCCGGGAGACGGTGGCTCGGGAGACACCACTCAGCTCGGCTAGATCATCGAGCGTCCTCGCCATTCTCCCGGGCCTCCTCCTCAGAATGCTGAGAGCGCTCTCAAACGTACAGACTGTGTATAGGCACTGTCAAGCAAAACTGGGGTATTTCTCGTGGAGCGTGCTGGAAACGCTCCCAGCGAGCGCTACCAGACCTGATAGAGACGTCGGGCGTGGGTCGCCGGGTCGCGGTAGTACTGGTCGGGGGTGATGTCGAGAGTCACCGTCTTCACCGGGGCCTGGACCGTGGGGGCGGTGGCGGCGAATCTCCTGATGACCTCGGCGTGTGGCTTGAGACTGCCGTCGGGCCGGACCAAACCGAAGTGGCGCTCGTGCTTGGCTCCGCCTTCGTCACAGGGGGGTCGGTCCCAGAGGTCGGGGTGATAGTCGGCGAAGCACCACATGAGAGCGCCACTCGCCCCGACATCGACCAACCGGGGCAGCACCGATTCCACGTAATCGGCGAAAGCTTCCTCCCCGGCCATGAATTGGGTCCTTGGCGACCCGTAAGCATTCCAGGACCAGGTCGTGGAGCCGACTGTGTCGGGAGAAGTGCAGCCACCCCACTCTTCCGCCAGACATGGTTTCCGGGTGAGGGCGGTCACGAGGGCACAGAGATAGGGGACGAAGTCAGGGTCGAGTGGGTCATGTGCCCAGTCGACGTACATCGGGTAGCCGTGCATCACGGCGACATCGCTCTCGCTGAACACCTGGTCGACACGGAGCCCGTTGTCGGCGAAGAGACTGGCCGTGTGCAGGCCCGTCGTTACCGGGTGGTCGGGGTCGATCTCCTTGACCAGCTGAGTCATCTCCCTGACCCAGGATCGCCCCGCAGCCGCGTCATGGGGGTGGGCAAACAAATCGGGCTCATTCCCCAGGTTCCACATCCAGACCCCGGCGTGGGAGCGGTACTCGCCAACGACAGTCTCGAGGAGCAGACGACTCGCTTCGAGGGCAGCCGGGTCGTGGAACATGTTCCGATACGACGTGTCTGTCACAACTCCCCCGCTGACCACCTGGCGGACATGTGGGGATGGGTGCCCGTTGGCGGATGGATCCAGGAGCCATCCCGGCGACCAATTGGGCCCGCTCATGTGACCGGTGAAGAAGGTCACGTCCAAACCCAGCCCTCGCTCGGCAGCAAGGTCGAGAACGACGCCGAGGTCGCGAAGACGCTCGGGCGAGACCGTGTCGGCGGATGGCTGCCAATCGTCCCAGAGCAGGAAGATCCGCACCACTGACATGCCCAGCGACTCGATCACATCGAACTCTTCTGCCACTTCGCCGCGGTCGAAATCAGACCACCAATACATCGCCTTGACCCGGGGCCAGTAGTTGACACCGAGCGGGAAACGGTCGCCCACCGTGCCGCTCATTGGTCTGTGTCCCGCAGCGCCTCGAGGACCACTGCCACCGACTCTTCCACCGATCGATCACCCGTGTCGACCACGACGTCGGCCATCTCCCTGAACAGCCGGTCTCGATTCTCGAGGTGTTCCGATTGCTGGACGGGTCGGCGATGCGATCCGCGTGCTGATCGTTCGGCAAGGATCCGGGGGTCGGCAGTCACCCAGACGCAGAAACCCACCGCCAGGTCGTCACGCACATCGGGGTCTTCGATCACGGAAGCCGCAGCGGCAATGACTGCCGGCTGCTCGCCAGATAGCGAATCGAGAAGGACTTCCTTCTCGAGACGGTGCAATGCATCGACACCGTCGGTCGCTGCGATCTCACGACCGGACCGCCCGGTTCGGCTCTCGATCGAACGGTCGGAGTCGTGGAAACGGCGGCCAAGGGCCCCGGCCAGCCTCTCGCCTACCGTGGTCTTGCCGGAGCCCATGGCCCCAATGACCACGATGTGCTCAGCCTCGGGCAAGGGCGCTCTCGATCCACTCGACGAGGGACTCCTCGCCGGCAACAGAGGCACCGTCGACCATCACCCAGCCTGGCACGGGCAGGTCGGCGAAGAGGAGCGGGCGGACCCCGTCTCCGGCCAGGAACTCCTCCCAATCATCCCTGCCCACGTTTACACAGAGGTCGTCGTCCATCACCGCGACTACGAGCTGGCCATCGACGAAGTAGCCGTCACCATCGAGCACCCTGCCCTCGGTCAATTCCCCGCGCCCGCGCAGGTGCGCCTCGATCCGGACGAGGAGGTCGTCGTGCATACTCAACCGGTGGCTGGGACCTCGGTCACCTCGATCCCGACCGGCTTCCGTGGTGGCGCCGATGCCGAGATCACCCAGAAGGCACCTTGCTGGCGATTCCAGTCGTCGAGGATCTGCTCGGCTACCGGGCTCGCCGTGTAGCGCAGGTGAGTCTCGATGAGAGTGCGGATGTCGGCCAGGTCTGCGTCTAGCGGCCGTCGGGCGGATGGAGCAGTGTCGGCCAACAGGGCCTTGAGGCTGAGATCGGGGTCCCAGACATAGGCGACCCCGCCGGTCATCCCGGCGGCGAAGTTGCGCCCGACGTCGCCGATCACCAGCACCTTGCCCCCGGTCATGTACTCACAACCGTGATCGGAGCAGCCCTCGATCACCGCAGTCGCGCCGGAGTTGCGAACGGCGAAGCGCTGTCCGACCCGTCCCGCCAGGAAGGCACCGCCACCGGTGGCTCCGTAGAGAACCGCGTTGCCGGCGGCGTGGGGAACAGAGCCCCCGGGGCGCCGAGGCGAGACCGAGATCAGACCGCCACCCATCCCTTTGCCCAGGTAATCGTTGGAGGTTCCCTCGAGATGGAATTCCACCCCGTTGCACAGCCATGCACCGAAGCTCTGCCCGGCGGTCCCGGCGAACTTGACCACGACAGTGCTTTCGGGAAGTGCCGAGCTCCCATGGCGAGCGGTGATCTCACCCGAGAGCCGAGCGCCGATGGCGCGGTCCACATTGCGGATCGGATAGGAGAGCTCGACAGGCTGCTGAGTGGCGATTGCCTCCTGGCTGTCCGCTACCAACCGGACAGAGAGGCTCGACAGCGGGAGTGGGCGGTAGCCCTCGTGGACCTTTCCACCCTTCGATGCGATCAGCATGGCGGACAAGTCTGCGGAGAGCGGGTGCTGCGGATCGATCGGGCGCAACAAGTCGGCCCGACCCACCAGGTCGGCGATCGAGCGTGCCCCGAGTGAAGCCATGTGACGGCGTGCCTCTTCAGCCAGGCGGCGGAAAAGGAGAACCACCTGATCGGCCGAGCCGGTGAATTTCGCCCTCAGGTCCTCCTGTTGGGTGGCGATGCCGACCGGGCAGGTATTGAGGTGGCACTGGCGGACCATCTTGCAACCCATCGCGAGCAGCGGGAGGGTCCCGAAGCCGAAGCGCTCCGCCCCGAGCAGGGCGGCAACGATGATGTCGCGCCCGGTGCGCAACCCGCCGTCGGTCTCCAGCAGCACCCGCGAGCGAAGGCCGTTGGCAGTGAGCACCTGGTGCGCCTCGGCCAGGCCGAGCTCCCATGGCGAGCCGGCATGCTTGATCGAGACGAGCGGAGAGGCGCCGGTGCCTCCCTCAGATCCAGAGATGGTGATGACATCGGCGTCCGCCTTGGCGACTCCGACGGCGATCGTCCCCACCCCGGGCTCGCTCACCAGCTTCACCGAGACGAGGGCGGTCGGCTTGAACGCCTTCAGGTCGTAGATGAGCTCGGCAAGGTCTTCGATCGAGTAGATGTCATGGTGCGGGGGCGGCGAAATGAGGGTGACACCCGGCTCGGTATATCGGAGACGGGCGATCTCGGGTGACACCTTGTGGCCGGGCAGCTGGCCCCCTTCGCCGGGCTTGGAGCCCTGGGCCATCTTGATCTGCAGCTCGTCCGCGGAATGCAGATAGGCGGGAGTGACCCCGAATCGGCCCGACGCGACTTGCTTGATCGCCGAGTTCATCGGGGTTCCAAACCGGGCAGGGTCCTCCCCTCCCTCACCGGAATTCGAGTGCCCGCCGATCAGATTCATTGCCTCGGCCAGGGCAACGTGGGCCTCGGCCGATAGGGCGCCGTGCGACATCGCAGCTGTCGTGAACCGGCGCATGATCGCCTCGACCGGCTCCACCTCGTCCAACGGGACAGGGTTCCGCTGGACGAACGTGAGGAGATCGCGCACCAAAGCCGGATCGCGATCCGAGATCATCTCGATGTACTTGTCCCAGTCCTCCGGGTCCCCCGATCGGACCGCCTTCTGCACACCGAGGACGACCATCGGGCTGGTGACGTGGGTGTCGGAGCCGCGGCGGTGCTTGTAGAACCCTCCTGGATCCGGGACACCTGCGATGTACGCCTCATGCCGCAACAGCGCTTGCCGGGCCAGTTCCTTGATCCCAACCCCCCGGAGACGGCGTGGGGCGTTGCGGAACGCCTTGCGGCAGACCTGCTCGGAGAGGCCGATCGCCTCGAAGAGCTCAGAGCCGCGGTAGGCAGACAACGTGCAGATCCCCATCTTGGACATGATCTTGAGCAGGCCACCCTCCATCGCAGCCCGGAAGTTCTCCTGGGCCGCCACCGGGTCTACGTCGATTGCCCCCGAAGCCGCGAGATCACGGGCGTGCTCGATGGCCAGGTACGGATTCACCGCCGACGCCCCGAATCCAACCATGCAGGCCAGGTCGTGGGGGTCCCGTGGCTCCCCCGACACGACCACCAGCGACACCGAGCCCCGCACGCCCTCGTCGATCAGACGGTGATGGACTGCTCCCAGAGCCAAGAGCATCGGTATCGGCGCCCTGGCTGCCTCGGTCTCCCGATCGGAGAGCACGATGATCGTCGCCCCCAACTTGACCGCCTGGGTGGCTTCCTCACAGATCTCGTCGAGGCGACGTTCCATGCCCTCGGGCCCGTCTGCCACCGCCCACGTGGTCGCGATCCAGTGCGAGAAGAAGCGGGCGTCCCCGGAGCGCACGATCGACTCCAGCTCGGCATCGGACAGGATCGGGCTGGACAGCTCGATGAGATGTGCTTGCTGTGGGCGATCCTCGAGGAGCGGGCCGCGTCGCCCGAGTTGGATGCGGAGAGACATGACCAGCTTCTCCCGGATGGGGTCCATGGGTGGGTTGGTCACCTGGGCGAACTGCTCGTGGAAGAACTGGGTGAGACGACGTGGCCTGGTGGCGAGGACGGCGAGCCCGGTGTCATCACCCATGGAGCCGAGCGGGTTGTCGCCCTGGGCCATGTCCGCGATGACGAGCCGACGCTCCTCTGCGGTGTACCCGAACACCCGGCTCAGGGCGGCGGCGTCGAAGCGGTCGTCGGCCAAGCTGTCGAAGGACGCCTGGATGCGCAGGGTCTCGGTATTGACCCAGTCACCGTATGGCCGGGCCGTGGCCAGCGCTTCCTTGACCTCGTCGGAGTGGAGCACCTGGCCGGTATCCCCATCGAAGAGAATCAACTCACCAGGCCCGAGTTGGCCCGTGGCAGTCGCCTTTGACTCCTCCTCCGGACACACGCCTGCTTCGGATGCGACCAGGAGCACGTCGGGCGTCACCGCCCAACGGGCGGGGCGGAGACCGTTGCGGTCCATGCCGGCCAGCAGCGACGCTCCGTCGGTGGCGGCGATGGCGGCTGGACCGTCCCACGGCTCGGTGAGAAAGGCGTGATAGGCGTAGAAGGAAGCCAGGTCCGGCTCCAGGTCAGGGACGTTCTCCCAGGCCGCCGGCATGAGCATCTCCTTGACATGCGGCAGCGAGCGCCCGCTCTGCATGAGAAGCTCGAAGACGTTGTCGAGGCTCCCCGAGTCGGAGATGCCGGGCTGGAGGAACGGGAATACATCCGGGAGTCGGTCTCCCCAAACCCCCGGCGTCGCCGCCTTCTCCCTGGCCAGCATCCACGATCGGTTGGATTGGATGGTGTTGATCTCACCGTTGTGGGCGAGGGTGCGGAACGGCTGGGCGTTATCCCACGATGGGAAGGTATTGGTCGAATACCGCTGGTGGAAGATGGCGAACGCCGTCTCGAAATCGGGGTCGCGCAGGTCCCAGTAGAAGTCCGAGATCTTGGAGGCGGTGAACAGGCCTTTGTAGACCACGGTGCGACTCGAGGCGGACGGGATGGACAACCCCGGGACTTCCGCCCTCTCGATGCGCTTCCGGGACAGGTAGAGGGCGCGCTCGAAATCGGCGCCTTCGCTCTCGCTGGTGACGATGGCCTGCTCGATGAGGGGCAAGACGAGACGGGCGTGATCGCCGAGGACCGAAGGATCGGTGGGGACGGAGCGCCAGAACAAGAGATGCATCCCCTCCGCCTCGATGGCCTCGGTCACCACTGATCGGGAGGCTGCAGCCTCGGTCGGCGAGAGGAAGCACATCACCACTCCGAGACGCGCCGGCGACACTTCGAGCCCGTGAGTGGCCAACTCGCGGTTGATCAGTCGATGGGGCACCTGAGTCAAGAGCCCGGCGCCGTCACCGGTGCCGTCTGCCGCCCTAGCCCCACGGTGGTCCAGGTTGACCAGGCACTCGACGGCGAGACGCGTCATCCGGAAGGTGGGCGCGAGATCCCGGGCCGCGATGAACCCGACGCCGCAGGCGTCACGGTCAGGGCCAGGATCGAAGAAGCGTGCCGTCATCACTCTCTGGGTGTCTCGGGGAGCGATGAAGTGTAAACCCGGAAAACCCAGGTCCAACCAGGTTTCGTTAGCCTCGCTGCATGAGATTCGGAGCATTCGTGCCACAGGGTTGGCGCCTCGATCTGGTCGGGATCGACAACAGCCGGCATTGGGAGATCATGACCGGGGTGGCCCGGCGGATCGAGGAAACCGGGTTTGAGTCGCTGTGGGTCTACGACCATTTTCACACCACTCCCGCGCCGACCCAGGAGGCCACCTACGAGGCATGGACGCTGATGGCATCGCTCGCAGCCGTGACAAGCACGGTCCGTCTCGGCCAGATGTGCACCTGCAACACCTACCGCCTGCCGTCTTATCTGGCCAAGGTGGCGGCCTCGATCGACGTGATGTCCGGTGGCCGACTCGAGATGGGGATCGGCGCCGGTTGGTACGAGCACGAGCACGACGGCTACGGCTACCCCTTCCTCGAGCCGGCGCGGCGAATCAAGATGCTGGAGGAAGGCGTCGAGATCATGAAGGCCATGTGGACCGAGGAAGTGGTCGACTACGAGGGCAAGCACTATCGGCTCCAGGGAGCGATCTGTCAGCCGAAGCCTGCCCAGTCACCACACATCCCACTGTGGGTCGCGGGCGGCGGAGAGCAGCTGACGCTACGGGTGGCGGCCCGGCACGCCCAATACACCAACTTCGGGATCAAACCCGAGCTCTTCGTCCAGAAATCCGAGGCGCTGGCCGGGCATTGCCGCGACATCGGCCGCGACTTCGATTCGATCACGAGGTCGGCCAACTTCAACATCGTTTGCGACGAGACCGAGGCCGGTGCCCAGGAGAAGATACGGGCCGTAGAGAGCCGAATGCAGCAGTACGTCTCGGAGGATCGCGCTGCCGAGCAGGCCAAGCTCTACAAGTACGCCTCCGGCACTCCGGACCAGGTCATCAGCTATCTCAAGGGGTGGGAGGCGCTGGGGCTGGCGTACGCCATCGTCTACTTCCCCGACCCCGCCTATGACCTGTCGAGCCTCGAGCTGTTCGCCCGCGAGGTGATTCCAGCCTTCGCCGGGTGAGCAGTCTCATCCCGCCAGACCACCCAACCGGTCCAGTGCCTCGGTGAGTATCTCTTCATCCTTGCAAAAGGCGAAGCGGACCAGTGAAGCTCCATCATCGGGCCTGTGATAGAAGACACTCGGCGGGATCGCCACCACCCGGACGGTCTCGACCATGTGACGGCAGAAAGCCCTGTCGTCGTCGAAGCCGAAGCCGTCAAACCCGGCCATCATGAAATACGTCCCCTGCGGGCGGTGCACCTGGAATCCGACGGAATCGAGGCCATCGGCGAGAAGGTCGCGCTTCTTCAGATAGCCCGAGCGAAGATCCTCGTAGAAACCGGCCGATGCGCCCATCGCGGCGACCGCCCCGTGTTGCACCGGGGTCGGCGTGGTGAAGGTGAGGAACTGATGGGCGGCGCGTAATCCGGCGGTCAGTCCCGACGCGGCGATACCCCAGCCCAGTTTCCACCCGGTGAGCGAGAACGTCTTCCCGATCGAGGACAGCGTGAGGGTTCGCTCCCACATCCCCTCATATGTGGCCAGCCTGCGGTGCTCGCCGTCGTAGACCATCTCCTCGTAGACCTCGTCGGTGATGGCGAGGACGTCGTATTCGACACAAAGAGAGGCGATGACCGCCAGCTCCTCGTGGGTGAACACACGACCTGTCGGGTTGTGGGGGTTGTTGACCACGATCGCCTTGGTCTTCGAGGAGAACATCGTTCGAAGCTCTTCGAGGTCGATCTCGAATCCGGGTGGCCTCAAGGTCAAATACCTCGGCACCGCCCCGGTCATCGAGACGAACACCGGATAGGCGTCGTAGAAAGGCTCGATGAGGATTACCTCGTCGCCGCGGTCGATGAGCCCGAGGAACGATGCAGCGAGGGCTTCTGTGCATCCGCATGTGATGGTCACTTCCTCGACGGGATCGACCTGCCTCCGCAGAAGCGGCCCGTACCGATCGGCAATGGCCTGCCGCAGCGCCGGCACTCCCTGGCTCGGCGGATATTGATCGCTGCCGCCCCCGACCAATGAACGAGCGGCGGCGTCCTTCACGAACTCCGCCCCCGCCCAGTTGGGAAAGCCCTGCCCGAGGTTGATGGCGTCGTGCTCGAGAGCGAGCGCAGTCATCTCGCTGAAGATGGTCACCCCGAAGGAGGCGAGACGGTCAGCGATCGACATGTCCCTGAGCCTATGCAGGAGCCAGGTGGGTGGGCTCGAGCGCCACGATCGGGATCTCCCGGTCGGTTCTGGTCTGGTAAACGGCGTAGTCGCCATAGGACGCCACCGCTCTCGGCCACCACTCCTCACGTTCGGCAGGCGAAGCGGTCCGTGCGGTCAGCGCCACATTCCGATCAGCAACCCGGGCACTGACCGACGGATCGGCGAGCAGGTTGAGATACCACTCCGGGTGACGATCTCTCCCGCCGTAGGAAGCGATCACCAGAAACCTGTCCCCATCCCGCAGATAGAGCAAAGGCACGGTGTGGGGCCGACCGGTCAGTCTCCCCCGTGTGGTGAGGAGGAGCATGTCGTTCCCCACCAGCCGCCGGCCGAGCATCCCGTTGGTCGCCTCGTAGAGCACACGGTGAAATGCTGACCAACGCTTGACGCCCGAATCTCTCACCGTGCTGGCCTTCAGCCGGCGTCGCTGGACCTGGCCCACAGGTTGATGTCGCCCTCCACCGCATGCCGGTCGATGGCAGCCAGCTCCTCGTCACTGAAACGCGTGTTGTCGACGGCGCGCAGCAGGTCTTCGACCTGAGACCAGCGACTCGCCCCGATGAGAGCCGAAGTGATCCGTGCGTCTCGCAGCACCCAGGCCACGGCCATCTGGGCCAGGGTCTGGCCACGATCTCGGGCGACGTCGTTGAGCGCCCTCACGCGGGCCAGGTTGCCCTCGGTCAGCATCGAGCGATCGAGCGCGCCTCCCGTTGCCACTCGGGAGTCGGCGGGGACACCGTCGAGATATCGATCGGTGAGGAGCCCTTGGGCCAACGGGGAGAAGGCGATGCAGCCGATACCCAGCTCGCCGAGCACATCGAGAAGCCCATCCTCGACCCATCGATTCAGCATCGAATAGGAGGGCTGATGGATGATGAACGGTGTTCCAAGTCGGGCGAGGATCGCGTGCGCCTCCCGTGTCATCTCCGGGCCATAAGAGGAGATTCCGACATAGAGCGCCTTCCCGGCGCGGACCGCGGTATCGAGCGAGCCGAGGGTCTCTTCGAGCGGCGTGTCCGGGTCGTAGCGATGGGAGTAGAAGATGTCGACGTATTCGAGTCCCATTCGCGCCAGGCTCTGGTCCAAGCTGGCCAACAGGTACTTCCGTGATCCCCATTCGCCATAGGGCCCCTCCCACATGTCGTATCCCGCTTTGGTGGAGATGATCAGCTCATCGCGATAGGGCGCCAGATCCGACGCAAGGAGCGTCCCGAAGTTCCGCTCCGCCGATCCAGGTGGTGGCCCGTAGTTGTTGGCAAGGTCGAAATGCGTGATGCCCTGATCGAACGAGTTCAGGATCATGCGCCGACCCTCCTCGGTCAGCGAGTCGCCTCCGAAGTTGTGCCAGAGCCCCAGAGATACCCGGGGCAGGTCGAGACCGCTCCGCCCCGATCGGGCATAGGGCATACGGCCGTATCGGCCCGGATCGGGATTGTGCAACGGACTCACCTCCTGGTCAGACAGTTTCCATTTGTGGCTCGTCCCTACGTCGGCGTCGCGACGCAGACCCCGACGACGGCTCCCACCTGAAGAACCGGATCGCGAGGAGACCGGCCACCACTCCCCAGAGGGCGAGATAGCCGATCTGGGGCCAGTGGAATTGGGCGCCGGTCAGTGTCGGGTCGAAGGCATCGCGGAATGCCTCGGCGAACGCCTTGAGCGGGAAGAAGTTTCCAGCGATCTCCATCCATCGCGGCGGGTCCTGGATCGGGAAGAAGATGTTGGAGATGAACGCAACGGGGAGGAGTGTGGCATTGGTGATCGCGGGGGCGGCATCGCCGTTGGGCGAGATCGCCGCCACCAACATCCCGAGGGCGGCGAAACAACTGACCCCGACGACGAACGTGACCAGGGCCGCCGGCAGGGTGCGGGCGATGATCTGGACTCCGTAGAACACCACTCCAGCCGCCATCATCAGGGCCATGGCGAGAAATGCGAGGTAGACCGACGAGGCCACGCGCCCTGCGATGTAGGCCCATGGCGGGATCGGCGTGCCCCGGATCCGCTTGAGTATCCCGTTGTCGCGGGCAATGGCAGTTCCAATGGCGAGATTGGTATAGGTGGCCGAAACGGCAGCGAAAACGGCGAGGCCGGGGGTGAAGTACTGGGCAGTGGTGATCCCCAGACCTTCGATCTCGTCGTTGCCGAAGATGGCCGTGAACAGCACGAGCAACATCAGCGGGAAGACGATGGTGAAGAACGCTGCGATCGGCGTGCGCCAGAACACCTTGTTCTGATAGCGGAACTGCTGCCAGACCAGGGACGACACCGAGGGCCTGTGTAGCGCCTCAGTGGTCATCGGTCAGCTCCAGATAGACATCCTCCAACGAGGGTCGCGTGACCTGGAGCTGTTCCAGCTCCAGGTCTTTGCCGATCGCCCACTTGGTGAGCTCGTGCAGGGCCCGGGTAGCGGACTCGGCGCTGACCTCGACCATGTCGCCGTCAACCGCGGTGGCGGTGATTGGCAATTCCTCGGCGCGGATCCCCTGAGGGAGCGCAAATCGGATCATGCTCTTCCCGTCCGCCCGCCCGCCAAGCGTCTCCGGCGTGCCCTCCGCCACGATCTTGCCGCTGTCGATGATGGCGATCCGATCCGCCAGATGCTGTGCCTCATCCATGTAGTGGGTCGTGAGCAGGATCGTCTTGCCAAGGTCGGCCAGGTTCTCGAGTATCCCCCAGGCCTGTCTACGTGCCGAGGGGTCGAATCCGGTGGTGGGCTCGTCCAGGAAGAGAAGGTCAGGATCGCCGACCAGCCCGAGGGCGAGCTCTAGTCTGCGCTGCTGGCCACCCGACAGGGTCTTGATCCGGGCGTCGGACTTTTCGGTGAGCCCGACCAGGTCGATCAGATGATCGGCGTCCAGCCGCCTGGGATACATGCCCCCATAAATGGACAAGGCCTCACGCACCGAGAGCTCCCGCTCCACAGCGCCCTGCTGGAGCACGATCCCGATTCGCTCCCGGTAGGCGCGGCCGCCGGTGGAGGGGTCGAACCCGAGCACGCTGATGCTGCCGCCATCGGGCGAACGATGACCTTCGAGGATCTCAACCGTGGTGGTCTTGCCGGCGCCATTCGGGCCAAGCAGCGCAAAGACCTCGCCGGTCTCGACCGAGATGTCGACGCCGTCGACGGCCACGACGTCGCCATAGGACTTCCTGACGCCCCTGACCTCGATTGCCGTCATTTCCGGGATCCTAGGATGCGGCCATGACAGCAGCGTCTGGCGCAACCGGCCCAGTGGTTGTTGGCGTCGACGGCTCCGAACCGGGCTTCGCGGCGTTGCGACACGCGGTTTGGGAGGCCGAATGGCGGAATGTCCCGCTGCATGTCGTGCACGTGCTCGACGTCAGCCCGGCTGTTCTCCACCTCGAGGGAGATCGAACGGTCAACACCCGAGAGCTGGCCGAGAGCGACCGGGCCCGGATCTGGGAGCTGGCTGATTCCGTACTCGAAGACACCAAAGCGGAGGTGGTCCGCGTCGAGCGGGACGGCAACCCGGGAAAGACCCTCATCACATACTGCGACGAGGCGGGCGGGTCGGTGCTGGTGGTAGGACCTCGGGGTCGAGGAAGAGTGGGCCGATGGCTGCTCGGGTCGACGGCCGACCAGGCGGTGAAGACTGCGACTTGCGATGTGCTCGTGGTCAAGCCTGGTGCCGACATTTAGGCCTTACCACTTGAGTTTTGAGGCGGGCGGGTCGATCCTCTAGCCGTGCATGCACTGTTGTTGGCGGTGTTCATGGCTGTGCTTCCTCCTGGGGGCTCGTTCGTCGATGACGACGGGAACGTCCACGAGGGGGGTATCGAGGCGATCGCCGCCGAAGGCATCACCCGTGGCTGCAACCCACCGGCCAACGACCGTTACTGTCCGGAAAAGACAGTCACCCGGGGCCAAATGGCGGTGTTCCTGGCCCGCGCCCTCGACCTCGGTCCCACCTCCCACGACTATTTCACCGACGACGAGACGAGCCTGTTCGAAGCTGGGATCAACCGTCTCGCTGCCGCCGGGATAACCCAGGGCTGCAACCCGCCGGCCAACAACCGGTTCTGTCCCGACCAGGACATGACCCGTGGCCAGATGGCCGCCATGCTGGCCAGAGCCTTCAACTATCCGGTGTCACACCACAACCGGTTCAACGACGACAACGGTCACATCTTCGAACAGGCAATCCAGAAGATCGCCGCCGCTGGAGTGACCGTCGGCTGCAATCCACCAGCCAACAACCGGTTCTGTCCCAACGATCCGATCAGACGAGACCAGATGGCCACCCTCCTCACCCGAGCCATCCACCTAACCCCCAACCGACCACCGGCGCGACTGTTGCCCACCCCGGGCAACCCTGACGGGAATTGGCCGGTCCCTGTCGCCGCACGGGCGGTGGACACCTCCAACCCGGACATCGTGATCGGCAATGGGTCGCCACAGAGTTGCACGTCTCAGGCCGTGGTGAACGCCGTAGCGCAGGGAGGGATCATCACATTCGACTGCGGGCCGGACCCGGTGACGATCGTGATGAATGCCACGGCCAAGGTCTTCAACGACACCGGGCCCGAAATCGTCATCGACGGCGGCGGCCTGGTGACGCTCAGCGGGGGCGGCGTGAGCCGGATCCTCTACATGAACACATGCGATCCGGCCCAGGTGTGGACTACCCCCCACTGCCAGAACCAGGACCACCCGAGGCTCACCGTGCAAAACCTGGGTTTCATCGATGGGAACAGCACGAGTCATGGTCAGGACCTGGAGGGTGGCGGGGGCGCAATCTGGGTGCGCGGCGGCCGCTTCAAGATCGTGAACTCGGTGTTCGCCCGAAACAGTTGTGCTCCAACCGGGCCTGACGTGGGAGGCGCCTCGGTCAGGGTCTTCAGTCAGCATGACAACCAACCGGTCTACGTCGTCAACAGCACATTCGGCGGCGGCACATCATTTGCCAATACTTGCTCCAACGCCGGTGGCATCAGCAGCATCGGGGTCTCCTGGACCGTCATCAACAGCCTGTTCACGGACAACGACGCCATCGGCCGCGGTGCCAACCCGGCCCGGGGAGGCACTCCAGGCGGCGGAAGCGGTGGGGCCATCTATCTAGACGGGAACACCATGACCTTGCGAATCCAGGGCACCAGGATCGAGCGCAACCACGCACGGGAAGGCGGCGGTGGCATCTTCTTCGTCAGCAACGACAGGTCGGGACATCTCGTGATCCAGAGCTCCGTTCTGTCGAACAATCCGAGCGACGGGTTCGAGACGGCCGGTTTCCCGGGCATCTTCTATCTCGGCAACGGGCCGATCCAGGTGACCAACAGCGTGATCGAGGACTGACGGTGACTTCGGCCGTGCATGCACTGTTGTTGGCGGTGTTCATGGCTGTGCTTCCTCCTGGGGGCTCGTTCGTCGATGACGACGGGAACGTCCACGAGGGGGGTATCGAGGCGATCGCCGCCGAAGGCATCACCCGTGGCTGCAACCCACCGGCCAACGACCGTTACTGTCCGGAAAAGACAGTCACCCGGGGCCAAATGGCGGTGTTCCTGGCCCGCGCCCTCGACCTCGGTCCCACCTCCCACGACTATTTCACCGACGACGAGACGAGCCTGTTCGAAGCTGGGATCAACCGTCTCGCTGCCGCCGGGATAACCCAGGGCTGCAACCCGCCGGCCAACAACCGGTTCTGTCCCGACCAGGACATGACCCGTGGCCAGATGGCCGCCATGCTGGCCAGAGCCTTCAACTATCCGGTGTCACACCACAACCGGTTCAACGACGACAACGGTCACATCTTCGAACAGGCAATCCAGAAGATCGCCGCCGCTGGAGTGACCGTCGGCTGCAATCCACCAGCCAACAACCGGTTCTGTCCCAACGATCCGATCAGACGAGACCAGATGGCCACCCTCCTCACCCGAGCCATCCACCTAACCCCCAACCGACCACCCGGGCGCTGCCCCACGCTCCCGGCGGACGACATCTGGAACACCCCGATCGATCATCTACCGGTGCACCCACGCTCGGCTCAGTATGTGTCGTCGATCGGGTTCTCGGCTCGTCTCCACCCGGACTTCGGATCCGGTGTCTGGCCGCCCGGATCCAGCAGCCCGATCGGGATCCCCTACGTCGAAGTGCCGGCCGGCACTCCTGCCGTGACCATTGCCTACACCGCATATGGCGGCGAGTCGGACCCGGGGCCGTTCCCGATTCCTGCCGGCGCTCCGATCGAAGGCGGGCCCGATTCGTCGGGCGATCGCCACGTCATCGTCGTCGACCGCTATCGATGCGAGCTCTTCGAGCTATTCGATGCACATCCGGGACCGGGTTCATCCTGGCGAGCGGCCTCTGGAGCCCGGTATCAGCTCGATTCGTCTCGACTTCGCCCGGATGGTTGGACTTCGGCCGACGCCGCCGGCCTGCCGATCTTTCCGGGTCTGGTTCGCTACGACGAAGTCGCCTCCGGACATATCGACCACGCAATCAGATTCACTGCGCCGCAAACGCGATCGGCGCACGTTTGGCCCGCCCGCCACGACGCCTCGAACTCGTCCGACCTGGCCTTACCGGCCATGGGGCAGAGGTTTCGCCTCTCGGCCCAGTTCGACATCTCGGGTTTCTCACCTCAGGTGCAGGTGATCCTGAGAGCCTTCAAGGAGTACGGGATCATCCTCGCCGACAATGGCTCCCCGTGGTACATATCCGGGAGCCCGCACCCCAGGTGGGACAACGACCTATTGCGTGAGTTGAAGGAGATCCCGGGGTCCGCATTCGAGGCAGTCGATGTCTCGGCATTGATGTTCGATCCCGACTCCGGTCGGGCGAGGCAGCCCTGACGCGGCCGCCCATCGGGGATCTCAGCGACTCAAGGCGCGCCAGACCCCGATCATGGCCAGAAGCAGCGTGACTCCGATCTTGGTGAAATCGATCACCGGCGTCACCTCGACTCTGCTGGGTGTGACCCTGATCATCGCCACCGGACGCCCCTGGGAGAAGCCACCGCCACCGCCACCCTCTCCGGTGCCGATCTCGTCGTCGCCACTCTGGCCCTGGCCGGCGCCGAACCCGAATCCACCGGCCCGCTCCCAGGCGACCGCGGTGACGATGAGGTCGTCGCCGTGTTTGATCGGCTCGGAGAACAACGCGCTCGGGGACGCCTCGCCAAAGAGCCCGGTGAGGGCGTCGCCGATCTGCGAGGCGATCGCCTCCGACGTCGTCTGATCGTCATTTGCCATCGAGCCACCTCCAGATTCCGGCCAACACGAGCACCACGACCGCAGCCAGCCTGGTCTCCATCACGTGATCCCGGATCGGGATCACTACGTCCCTGTCCGGGAGTCTGACGAGGACGGGTCGGTGATATGTGAAGCCCCCGCCACCAATCGAGGTAGTCCATGAGAGACCCGTGTCGGCAAACGTCAACGTGACACCATCGCCACCATCGACCGTCTGCTCTGATCGAGCGTGTCTGAACCGCAACATGGGACCACCCTACAAACCTCGCGTCATAGCCCGGTCAGCATCTGGTCGACCGGGGCGAAATCGTCGGTCAATGGACGGGCGTCGTCGATGAACCGGGCGAGGTCGTCACCGTTCAACCCGACCTCGACCCCACCCCTGGAGGAGAGTGTCGATCGCACCTCATCGATGTCGATGGGGTCATCCGATCCGACTAGGACGTAATTGCCACCTCGGTCCCCCGTGAAGTAGCTCTCCGGGGCGAACACTGCAACGTGGTCGAACACCTCCTTGAGTGTCGCGGCCTCGGCCCGGGCGAACCGCGCCTCGGGCCGATCGATCACATTGACGGTGTAGAACCCTCCCGGCGCCAGCGAGTCACCGATCATCTCGACGAACTCCACCGTGGTGAGATGCCACGGCACGGTGAGCCCGTTGAACGCGTCACCGACTACGACATCGACCGAGCCCGGAGCAACTTCCTCGATCGATCTCCGCGCGTCGTTCACGATCACCTCTGCCTCGTCTTCGAACCCGAGGTGACGTCGGCCGATTTCGACCAGGGAGGCATCGATCTCGAGGACCCGGTGCTGGGTACCCGGTCGTGTGGCAGCCAAATACCCGGGCAAGGTGAATCCGCCACCACCGATGGAAACGACTTCGAGAGGGCCCGAGGGCATCTCGACGTCGATCAGGTCGGCCATGACCCGGATGTAGCGAAACTCGAGATGGGTCGGGTCCTCGAGGTCGACATAGCTGTTGTGGCCACGATCCAGGATCAGCAGTCTCCCTGATGGGCGCGCGGTGTCGGCGACCACGTCGGCGCAGTGGTAAGACGTCTCGTATTGGCATGGGCCGTCGAACACGAGGGCCAGGCCGCTCAGGAGAAGCAGCGCTACGACGGGCGCGGTGACGGTCCAGACGCTCCGACCCACCCACACGGCCACCCCGAGCGCGACCAGCATCACGCCCACGACGATCACGATCGGCCGCGTCGGGAAGGCGGCGATCAGGACAAACCCTGTGACGAAGGTGCCGAATATGGCGCCCGCAGTCCCGATGGCGGAGTACGTCCCGACGACGGCACCGGTCTCGGTTAGCGAGGCGAGCCTGATCTTGACCACGATCGGTGGGATCGCCGATAGGACCGCGGCAGGTGCGAAGAACCCGATCAGGCTGAGGCCGACGATCGAAACCGGCCCGGTCGAAGCGGCAGGGCCAACGAGGTCCACGAGCAAGGGTGAGGCCACTGCCGTCAACCCGCCCGCTACCAGAAGAGGGCCAATGAGGCGACGGGGGTCGCCGCGATCAGCCGCCCGCCCCCCGGCCCACGCTCCCACCGAGATCCCGGCGAGGATCACACCGATGATGCCTGTGAACACCTCGAGGCTGACTCCCAGGTAGGGCGCAAGCAGTCGCCCGGCCAGGATCTCGAGGATGAGGACCGCGGCGGATGTGATGAAGACGAGCGACCGGGCGAGCAGCTGTGGCAACCGCCGGAGTATGCCCTACTCCGTCAACGAGCAGCGAGGGCAGGGTTGGACGTTCGCGGGCTTTTCCAATGCCGCCGTCGATCCGAGATCGCTGTACGTGAGCCGGTAACTCCAGGAGGATCCGCCGCCCCAGGTGGCGTGGATCTCGCCGATCGTGCCGTCCGGGCGCACGCTGATGCTGATGTCGATCAGCGAGGCCGGATTGGCGGCGTCACCATGGGCGACGTTCCCGAAGGGCAGCACCCGGAGCGTCTCACCTTCCTTGAGGCCGGTCTCCCGGGCCAGGGCACCTGCCGGCACCTTCCCGTTGTAGAAGGTGGATCCGTCCTCGGTCTGGCTGGTGGTGAGGTCGGTCATCTCACCGGTGATCCGCTGCATGGTGGCCCCGCCGACGTCCTCGCCAATCGCCGCCAGGTATTCGCCCGGCGTCGTACCAGAGTCCGGGTCCACGCTGTCCGGCGAGCCCATCTCGATCCAGCCATCGGCTACCTCGGGATCGGGGCCGTACATGATTCCGTCCACGACGAGAAGGTCGCCCCGCCCCGCCCCAGAGGGATCGTTGTTGGCGATGGAAAGATCCGACCCGTTCCAGCGAAGCGTCCTGCCCACCCACAGGTCACCGTCCTGGGTGATCTCGAGCACGACCGTGCCCGAGCTTTCGGCCGCCGCGGCGCTCGCGATCACGGCTTGCTGCATGGCCTCGGCAGGTGATACCACCAGCGGTCCCACCGGGGAACCAACCGCGATGAGCGTCACCACGACGACGACCACGGTGGCCGCGGCAGGTATCCCAACCACCGGCCACCGTCGGAACGCGGGCCTCGAAGGCGCGTTCCCGGCCTTACGGGTGAGATCGTCGATCAGCTCTGAAAAACCTGGCTGGTGACGCGGATTGGCGCGCCGGAGTGCGTCGAGGCTGTCGGTTTGAGTCATGAGTGAGCCTTTCGTGCGGTTATCTGTGTCAGTTCGATCGCTTGGAAGGCATCGCGGAAGCGGAGGCGGGCACGGTGAAGCCGCCCCCGAGCTGTCACTTCCTGGCAACCGAGCACCTCGGCCAGCTCTCCGGGGCGAAGGCCCTCCCACTCCACCAGGAGCAGAACCTCTCGATCACTCTCGCTCAGCATGGCCAGTGCCTCGTGAACCGCGTTCTCCTCGGCGGCCTCCACACCCGACTGCAAACCATCGACGAAACGCTCCCGTGCGATGCGATACTCGAGAGCACCCCGGCGGTGCAGCGACCGCCTCGTATTGGCCGTGACCTTGCGGGCTGTGGCGTACAACCAAGCCCGAGCAGCGTCGCCGGGTGGGACCAGATCTATCTTGCGCCAGGCCACCAGGAACACCTCGGCCACTGCGTCCTCGGCGTCGGCCCTCGACGAGGTTCGCCAGTTGCAATAAGAAGCGATATCGAGTCGATGGGCCTCGAACAGAGCATCGAACCTCTGCCGACGCGTCGTTTCGCCGCTCACGTCGCTTCCTGAGATATGGCTGGGCCAGTCATCTATCCGGTGAAGTGTCCGGCATTCTTCGAACCGTTTGAGGACATCTGACAAGTTCGTGGACACCGTATCGGGCGGCGTACGATGCCGCCGATGCGGAGGTGGTGTCACGTCGGGGTGTTGTTGTTGCTGGCCGCATGCACCTCCGGAGCGGGGACCGAGACCACGACGACCACGCAATCGCCCACCACGACTGCTGCGCCCGCCCCGACCGCCACGATCGCACGGCCGGACACCGATCAACTCCTCGAGGACCTCGACGCAAGTCTTTGCCCTGACTCGGCTTTCACCTGTGTGACGCTCGACATGCCGATGAATCACTTCGATACCGCCGACGAGCGCACCATGCCCGTGACATTCGCCGTGCTCCCCGCCACCGGGGAACGACTCGGAGCGTTCGTGACCGCCACCGGGGGCCCGGGCAGCTCCGGGATCGCAGTGGCCGATTCCTACACCGATGCCCTCGACCCCGCCATACCCGAGTCGTATGACATCGTCTTCTTCGATCAGCGAGGTGTCGCAATGTCTGGTGGCCTCTCCTGCCCGCAGGCAGCCGCGGCCTATTACCGGGTGGATGCGACAACCAGTCTCGGCTTCGACCAGGACGCCCTCACCTCGGCCGCCTCAACCTTCGCCGACGACTGTGTTGGTGAGATGGGCGATCCGGAGATGCTCCCGTATCTGGGGACCGATCAGGCCGCGGAGGACCTGGAGGTGTTCCGGGACACCTTTGGCTACGAGCAGATTGTCCTCTACGGCGAGAGCTATGGCACCCAGCTATCCCAGACCTATACCGCCGCCCACGGAGATCGAGTCGCCCGATTGATCCTCGACGGGACTGTCGACCTCACCCTGGAGGGACTCGTCTTCTTCCAGGAGCAGGCAAAAGCCTTCGGGGACACACTCCAGTCGACGCTGGACTATTGCGCCACGGACGAGTTCTGCGCTGCCGACCTCGGAGTCGACCCCGACCAGGCTTACGACCAGCTCCTCGCGTTACTGGCCGAAGGGCCGCTCACGGCGCAGTATCCCTTGCCCAGCGGTGGGTTCGAGGAGCGCACCTTTGGTCTCGGAGACCTCGAGGTAGTGGCCAGCGGGCAGATGTATTCCGAGGACGACAGGATGATGTTCCTGCGCGCCCTGGCCGCCCAGAGCGGCCGGGGCGATCTGGTGCCTCTGCTACGGCTCCTCTATCTCAACCTGGGTCTCGACGCCGAAACCGAGGCTGTGATCGAAGACCCGACCTACTCGGACGCCATCTATTACGCAGTCGAATGCCTCGACTATCACTACCCCGGATCGACGCCGGAAGAGAAAGCGCAGGCCTTCTTCACAGCAGGCGCCGATCTCAACCCGGGTCGGCTCGGCATCCTGTTCTTCGGGGACCTGCCCTGTGCCTTCTGGCCCAATGCCAACGACAATCCGACCCGCCCGGAGGCGCTGGTCGCGGCGGGAACGCCCACGGTGGTGTTGAGCGCGACTGCGGACCCCGCCACGCCGTACCAGCAGGGAGTCGATGTCTCCGGCCATGTCGAGGAGGGGCATCTCATCAGCCAGCAAGGCGGGCCACATGTCATCTTCGGGCGGGGCAACGAGTGCCCGGACGACGCCGTGAGCGGCTTCATCCTGGAGGGCACCGCCCCCGAGGTGACCGAATGTGAGGGAGATGTCGTCGGGTACTACATCACCCTGCTCCCGCACTCCATCGATGAATTCGACAGCGCCGAGACGATGTTCGACGCCATCGAGTTCGAGATCTTCTACATGCCCGAGTACTACTGGTGGGACACGGTGACCGACACCCCGGCGGGCTGCAACCAAGGTGGTGTCATGAGTTTCACCGCCCAGGAGGAGACGGACGGGTTCATCCTCGAGGAATGTGTCTTCATGGAGGGCCTGACCCTCACCGGGGAGGGCTCCTACAACTGGGACGAGGACATCTTCACGCTCGACGTCCAGGTCGGAGCGGCTGATTGCGTCTACTCGTACGAGCGCTCCGGCGAGGAGTACACCGTCGAGGACAACTGCCCCACGGATCAGTTCAGCGGTTAGATGACTCTTCGCGTTTGCTGCAGGGTGCTCAAGGCGGAGAGAGTCGACTCCGCACCTTGGTTCATGTTCGGCCCGTTCATAGTCAGGCCGTCGCAGCATCCGCCGGTTTCGAAGTCGTAGAGCACCACGTCGCCGTCATTGTCGGCGACCAGCCACCGGGCGGCTCTCACCACTCCTTCCCTCCATTTTTCGTCCCCTGTGAGCAGCCAGGCCCGAGTGCAGGCATCGGCCATGGCCGCCGCCTCCACTGGTTGCTGGTCATAGCCAGGCCGGGCCTCGCCCGGTGCCCAGCCGCCAACCGGCGCGAAGCTGAAATGGTTGTCGCGGGTTTCGATTGTCACCAGCCACTCGAGCAGCCGAAGGCCGTCTTCGACGAGGCGATCGTTTCCGAGTGAGGTGCCGGCCGCGATGAGGGCTTCAGGGATTCGGGCGTTGTCGTAGGCAAGTCGTGGCTCGGGCCACGGCCATCCGGGATCATCGGAGAAGTGGAGAACCTGGACCCAGCGTGTGAGTGCCTCTCTGGCCCCGGCATCGTCCGGATCCAAGGTGAGCATCTCGGACGCCCCGAGGATCGCAAAAGCGTTGGCTCGCGGCGACGTCGACGCGAAGCCCTCCTGCCGGTGGAACAATCCCACTGCAGCTCGACGCATCCACTCTTCCGGTCCCAGGCGGGCGGCCGAGCCCAGGCTCCAGATCGCCCGGCCCTGTGAATCGTCGGATCCGACCTCGTCGGCCCACGACTCGTCCGCTCCCCGCCGGTTGTGGAAACCGCCCTCAGGAAGGGCTGCATCCGCCACAAAACGAAAATACACCCGGGCCAGCCCGATGATGTCGGCCGAGTTGTCTAGCTCACGGCAGAGCAGGACTAGAGCCCGAGCGTTGTCATCGGTGCAGTAGCCATGCTCGGGCCGTGGCGTCGTATACCGGGCGTG
>JALDXP010000009.1:0-24261 GCA_032154885.1 Actinomycetota bacterium | reverse complement strand
ACTTCCTCGGCCGCCAGGGAGAAGCTGAGGGCGGCCGCGTTGTTGGTTGCCTGGTCGCCGTTCTTGGCGCCAGGGATGGGCAGCACGATCGGGTTCTCGATGAGCCACCTTATGGCCACCTGACTCGGCGTCTTCGAGTATCGATCGCCGATCTCGCGGAGGAGCCCGACAACGGGTTGCAAGGCGTCCAGGGCTTTGCGGCGATACCGGGGTAGGACCCGTCGGTAGAACCCGGTGGGGCGATTCTCCGCCGAGTACTTCCCCGTGAGCATTCCTCCGGCCAGCGGTGTGTAGGCAATGAGCGTGACGCCGAGCTCACGGCACGCGTCCAGAACGCCGTTCGTCTCCGGTTGTCGATGAAGAAGTGAGTACTCGACTTGGTTGGAGGCAAGAGGCACGCCGCGGTCGGCGAGCGCGGCGTGGGCCTGACGCATCTGTTCTGCCGAGTAGTTGCTGACTCCTACCGCCGAAACCTTGCCCGCTTCAACAGCATCCGCCATGTGGTTCATCAACGCCGGTATCGCGACGCGTCCCGGGAAATGATGCTGATACAGGTCGACTTTGGATCGTCCCAGCCTGCTCAGGCTCGCATCCAGCTCGCCCGGGAAATCATCGGCGGAAAACCGAAGTCCGGACGGGAATTTGCTGGCAATGAGGACGTCTCTGTTCTTAGCCAGCTCGCCCACGCGCACTTCCGAGGCCCCGCCGCTGTAAAAGGCAGCGGTGTCGAACAAGTCGACGCCCGCCCCCAGACTCGCATCGATGGCGCGATTCTCCTCCTCGTATCCGTGGGCGCCGCCGTAAGCCAACTTCGCCGGATGGAATCGCGCCAGCCCTCGAGGCTCGCCCCAGGTCATGGCACCGACTCCAAGACGCGGAACCCCGAGGCTGCTCCGACCCAATGTCGCCGGGTGATCCACGCCCGAAGCGTAGGTGCGCTCGGGTATGCCGGCGCGGGGTGGTCACCCGGGCTGGGGCAGCCCGATCCCCCGCACGTCGAGTCCACCGTCGCACACAACGACCGTCCCGGTGGTGGCCGCTGCGTTGCTGCGCGATGCGAGCTGGACGAAATGACCGGTGTAGTCCTCCGGCCGGGGCAGGAATCGAAGAGGTGTTGTGGCGACGGCGATCTGCTCCAGGTCGGGGAGGGATGAGGGGGTGACATCTCCCAGGCCCAGCGCCTTCGGTCCACGGATATCGGTACGCATGAATCCGGGCGCCACACCGTTGACCCGCACCTTGGGCGCCAGCTCATGGGCCAATTGTCGGACCAAACCCACGACTGCGTGTTTCGAGGCCGTGTAGACCACACCTCCCACGCCGGCATGCCACGAGGACATCGACGCGGTGAGCAGAACCGAGCCACCGCTCTCGATCAGGGAGCTGACCGCCGCTTTGACTCCAAGCAGGTACCCCTTGACGTTGAGGGCGAACAGCTCGTCGAAACCCTGTTCCAGTCGATCGATGGGTGTGTCGACGAAGCTCGCGCCGAAGTCGAACATCCCTGCGTTACCGATGAAGACGTCGATCTGGCCGAACCTGGAAAGGCCCTGAGCCACGGCACGCTCGTTCTCATCGGCGCTCGTCACGTCGGCAACGACCCCTGCAACCTCTTCCCCATGCGCTTTCTCGACCGCGGCGACCCGGTCCTCGGCGCGGTCGACGGCGACGACCCGGGCTCCTTCCGCGACGAAACGATCCACGAGAGCGCGTCCCAACCCCGACCCGGCGCCGGTGATAATTGCCACATCCCCATCGAGCCAACCCATGCTTGTTCCCTTCCTATTGATTTCCGCTCTCGATCCTCGAAATGATCTTCATGGCAACGGCTATTGCTTCCGTTTGGTCCACCTTCGTTCCCGCCTCGGGGCCAGCCGGTGCGCGAGGCTGACCAAGCGAGCTCGATATCCCGCCCACCTGCGCCGCTTCACGAGGTGTCGCCTTGGCGCCGGCCTGATCTCGAAGGGATTCGGCTGCGTCCAGCAGCTCAGCAGCTCCTTCGGATTCTGTCGCCGCCGCAATCTCGGCCAACACGACCAGGCAGTCGACGACACCCAGCGGATCGCCAAGGTTCTCCCAAAGATCCAGGGCGCGCTTGCAAAACCTCGCCGCATGGCTTGTTCGACCGTCAGCGGCTCTTACCTCGGCCAGCCCCAAACTAAAGGCAGCCTCGTGGCGGGGTGCGCCACGTTCTTCTGCCGCGGCCAAACTGTCCTGGAACTGCTCTTCGGCGGACTCTGTGTCGCCTACGAGCAGGCTGACCATCCCCAACACCCACTGCGGAGTGGTCCGCCGCATCGAATGGGCCAAGCCCGAAGTGTCGATCGCCTCTGCGGCATGAACGCGAGCCTGTTCCCAATCCTCGAGCTCCAGCGCCACGCACGCCTGTGAGCAGCGCACCCCGGCCACCTCGGCAGGAGCGTTCAGGCCTTCGGTCACGGTGAGGGCTCGGTCGAGACTGTCCGACGCCCCCGCCGGGTCTCCGAGACGCATCAGCGATTCGCCGCCCAGCCGAAGCGCATGGGCGAGAACCCTCGGGGTGCCCAGGTCTTCAGCCAGCTCGGCCGCTTCCACCGAGAGGCGACGTGCTGTGAGGGGATCTCCGCGCAGAAGCGCTACCCAGCCCAACTCGGCGAGCAAGAGTGGGCGGGCCGAGAAATCGCCGATCTCGGCGGCAAGCGCAAGAGCGTCCCCGTAGGCCTTTTCTGCCGCCTCGTAGCGACCGAGCCAGATGTTCATTTCGGCCAGGGAGCCGAACAGCAGGCGCAATAGCTGGTCGTCACCTGCCTCCTGGGCCAAGTCGATGGCCTGGTCCAACAACTCGCCGGCGCGGTCCTGGCGCCCTTCGGTTCCAGCGACGATGGCGAGACTTCTGAGGACGCTAGCCGCCACTCGCTGGTCTCCGCCGCGTTCGGCGCGGGTCAGGGCCTCCTCCCACAGAGCCTCGGCATCGGCCAGATGAGAGTGTCGGAATGCGACGTATCCCGCATACATCAGAGCACGAGCCAGGTTGACGTCGTCGCCCACCGCTGCGGCCAACTCTCTTGCTTCCCCGAAGCATTTGTCGGCCTCCTCGAGTTCGCCCCTGAGCAGAAGGAGGCTGCCCAAAGCGACAATCGCACGACCGCGACGCCCCTGGTCACCCCCGCTCAGAGCCAGCACGTTGCCGAGTTGCTCGGATCCCTCGGTCCAGTCTCCGTTGGACGTCCAGTAACGGGTCATGGCGGTGCATATCCGCAGGCCGATCTCCGTGTCCTGGGCTGAGACCGCGCTACCAACAGCCCGCCGGATGTTGTCGCGTTCGGCGGCCAGCTCCGCCAAGACGGCCGTCTGCCCTTTGCGGCCGATTCGATCCTCGACCGCCTCGACCCTCTCTACAACCCATGTCCGGTGGCGACGGGAGAATTCTCCCGTGCCGTCTGCCTCGGCCAGCTCCAGGACACCCAGTTCGCGAATCGACTCGAGCATGGACCAACGATCGGGCGATTCCGGCTCGATCGAGATCAGCGATGCCCTGACCAGACGACCCATGAGCTCGGGGACTTGGCTGCTCTCTACTGTCCCACCTCCACAGACCTCGGCGGCGGCGGCGTTGGTCCCGCTGCCGGCGAAGACCGAGAGTCGGTCGAAGAGGAGCCTCTCGGATGCGTCCAACAGGTCGAGGCTCCACTCGATCGCGGCGCGAAGAGTCTGATGACGCGTTGGGGCGGTCCGCCGTCCCCGGACCAACAGCGAGAACCGGTCTTCGAGTCCGCTCAGCACGCCGCTCAACGACCGCTCGGCCAGAGCGGCTGCGGCCAGCTCGATCGCCAGAGGCATGCCGCTGAGATGGAACACGATCCGAGCGATATCCCCGGCGTTGTCCTCGGTGAGCTCAAACCCGGGTCGAACCGAGGCCGCCCTTTCGGTAAACAGTTGCACGGCATCCGAGGCTTTCAGCTCGGCGAGGCCGACCGTCTGGTCGGGATCGACCGTGAGGAGTGGCTCTACTCGCCACACAACCTCCCCGTCGATATCGAGCGGCTCTCTGCTCGTGGAGAGAATCACCAGGTTGGGGCAGCGCTCTGAAAGCATCTGGGCGAGGCCGGCAACGGCATCGAGGAGGTGCTCGCAGTTGTCCAGGATGAGCAGGGCAGCCTTGCTCCCAAGTGCCGAAGCCAGCACCTCTTCCGTGCTCTGTCCGGGCACCTCGGCGATGCCAATGGCAGATGCGACCGCTCTGGAAACCGTGGCCGGATCGGCCAGCGGTGCGAGCTCGGCCAACCAGGCTCCGTCGTCGAACTCGTCGAGAACGTCGAAGGCCACCTGGAGGGCGAGTCGCGTCTTCCCGACGCCACCGGGACCCACCACCGTGACCAGACCGGTCGTGCCAAGCATCCGGGCCAGCGCCGCTCTGTCCTCGGTCCGCCCTACGAAGCTGGCACGACGGAAAGGCAGGTTGTGGGCAAGGACTCCAATGGCCCGGAGCGGTGGGAAATCGTCCGGGAGATCGGAGTGCCGTAGCTCATAAAGCGACTCGGGCGAAGGGAAACCTCGCAGCTGGAACGACCCGAGTGCGGCCAGCTGCGCTCCCTCTGGGAGTCGGCCTTCGACGGCGATGGCAGTGGCGTGCGAGACCAGTATCTGCCCGCCATGGGCTCCAGCCGCGATCCGGGCAACCTGATGAAGTGGAAGAGCTACGTAGTTGGCGCCAACCGGTGTCGCCTCCCCCGTGTGCACTCCGATCCGCACCTGGATCTGGGCTCCTGGGGGCCAGGGGTGCGCAGACAGTGCCAGCTGACCTTCAATGCAAGCGGCGACGGCCTCGGCCGCATCCGGAAAGGCGACCAGCAATGAATCGCCCTCGGTCCCCACCTCGACGCCTCCGTGGCTAGCCACCGCGGCTCGGAGGATCTCATAGTGGTCTGCCAACAAACCGGGGTATGCATCACCCAGCTCGCGGAAGAGTCGCGTCGACCCCTCGATATCGGTCAGGACGAAGGTGACAAGACCCGACGGCAGCGTTTTCGACGGGACCGCCGCATCGATCGAAGTTGTGTCAGGTGCCCCACGCATGCAATCGCCGGGTCCTCTCAGGTCTCGGCCGGAGGCAGCGGTTTGGTCGTAGGCCCGTTGATGATCGCCCCGCTGTACTCGTAGCGGGAGCCGTGGCAGGGACAATCCCACGTCCGGGCACGGCTGTTCCAGTCGACGATGCAACCCATGTGTTGGCACCGAGCGGAGAGGGCGAAAGTCGTCCCGTCGTCGTGGAGGTATGCCGCCACTTTCTCGCCGTCGACCTCGACAACGGCGCCCTCCCCGGGGCGTAGATCGAAGAACGACCTGCTCACGGTTCGCACGATAAGGACATCTGCTGCCGCTTCGTGCGCCACCCGGCTGGGCACCGCCCGCTGGATATATCGCCGGGAGCCGGTCATCCCCTTGTTCCCCACCACCACGAGGTCATAGTCGACGGAGTGCTCCGATATCTGGACCGCCGGGTTGCCTTTGATCACGATCCGCTCGATTCCCTCACGATCGAGTCGGGCGGCGGTGTCCCGGAGCACGATGTCTCCGATCAGCTCGTCACCGACGTAGATCAGGGCGACCTCGGCACCGAGCGCCTGAGCCAGGGCGGCACCGTGACGGGTCGCCTGGTAGGCGGTTAGGGAGCCGTCGGTGGCGAGAAGGGCCCGGCGGTAGGTGTGCTCCCGGGTGGGGTCGGAGGTTCTAACCACCAGGATGTCGACTGGTGAATGATGTGCCACCTGGCTTGGGATGCCGCCGAGGCTGAACCGGCTGTCGGGTCCCATCCCGTGGTCCCCGATGACCAGTAGGTCGGCGCGAAGCTCGGCCGCGGCGGCGACTATCGACTCGGCTACCTCACCTTCGCGATGCAGGGTCTGCGCCTCGGCGGCGAGGGTTCGGGCGCGGTCTGCGGCGGCCTGGAGAACGTCCTCGCCGTTGCCCGTTTCGTCGACATTGATCAGGACCAGCTCCGCGCCGAGTTGTTTGGCGAGCCGGGCCGCGACCTCCTCGGCGACTGCCGAGGTAGGTGAGCCATGCGCCCCGACGATGATCCTGCGGTAGGCGCTCAAAACGGCTTCAGGACCATCAGATAGAGGATGAACAGAATGGCGACGAACCCTGTGCCCGCGGTCAGAACCGGATTCCCCGAGTTGAGGACCCGCGCGAAATCGTCTTTGGAAACGGCAGTCCCGGTCTCCATCAGCTCGAGGATCATCCGGACCCGGCGGAAATGACGACGGGCCATCGGGAACATGAGGACTCCGACGCCAACGAGCAGGCCCAATGACAACCAGATCCACGCCTGATCGAACCACTGACCAACCACCCCGGCGCCGATCCCTCCTACGAGCAGAATCAATGTTGAGACGTAGAACGCGCTGACCGTGGCCGCACTGAGCTGGAGGACTCCCGCCACCTGCTGCGGCTCACGGATCCGTCTCATCAACACCGTGGCCGCCATCGAGGTGCCGTGAGCGGCAACGAAGCCGACGACTCCGGCGAGATGGATGAACTTCCACCAGCCGTAGCTCATGCGGCGAAGCTACGCGAACGGTCGGATTTGGGTCGGGCCGGCGCCGGTATCGGGCCGGTGGCTCGGTGGGCCCCTGGCGTGAGGGGTTACGATCCCGACCGAGTCGCGCAGGGAGAAAGGCAGAGGCTATGACTGATCGAATTCTCATTAGCGGCGGGATCGTGCTGACCCAGGACCCTGATCTCGGCGAGCTGTCGAAGGCGGACGTCCTGATCGAGGACGACAAGATCGCTGCCGTCGGCACCGACCTGCCGTCCGATGACGCCCGTGTCATCGATGCGGCCGGTGACATCGTCATCCCCGGCTTCATCGACACGCATCGTCACACCTGGGAGACATGCATCCGGACCTGTGCCCCGGACTTCGCATTGATCACTTACTTCAGCGCGATCCTCGACAAATTCGCCCCGCACTATCGGCCCGAGGATGTCCATTCGGCTACGCAGTGGGGCGCTCTCGAGTGCATCAATGCCGGCATCACGACCCTGGTCGACTGGGCCCACATCATGAACACACCCGAGCATGCCGACGCCTCGGTGGCGGCGCTCCAGGAGACGGGCATCAGGTCTGTCTTCGCCTTTGGCTTCCCCAATACCTCGCTGGTCGACTGGTGGTTCGGCCCCGACTACACCGGCAGCGTCCTGACCTCGGATGGTGACGAGGCACGGCGCCTCCGGTCCCAATACTTCAGCTCCGATGAGGGCCGGGTCACCATGGGCCTCGCCACCCGAGGCCCCGGCTTCTGCAAGCCCGATGTCGTGCGTCACGATTGGGAGCTGGCCAAGGAGCTCGGGATCAATATCACGGTCCACGTCGCCATGGACAGGTTTGGCTATACGAAAGGCCAGATCACCGCACTGCGCGACATGGACCTCCTCTATCCCGGCACAACCTATGTCCACGCGTCGCACTTCACGGACGAGGAGTGGCAGCTGGTCAGCGATTCGGGCGGAAACGTCAGCTTCGCTCCGCAGATCGAGATCCAGATGGGACACGGCTGGGCGCCTGCGGTCACCGCCGTCGAGTACAACGTCCCCATCGGCCTCTCCTCCGATGTGGCGACGACTGCATCGGCCGACCAGTTCACCCAGATGCACTCCGTCTTCGGGTCAGAGCGCGGGCGCAAGCATCAGGAGGCCTGGGACGACGAGCTGGACGGCCTGGAGGCGTCGCCTGGTCTCATCACCGCCCGTGACGCACTCGCCTGGGCAACGATCGGCGGAGCCGAGGTGGCCGGCATCGCCGACCGCACCGGGTCGCTCACACCCGGGAAGAAGGCAGACGTTGTGATCATCGACGGGTCGGCGGTGAACATCGCCCCGATCATCGACCCGGTGGGTGCGGTCGTCTGCGCGGCCGACATCTCCAATGTGAAGACGGTCTTCGTCGACGGCGAGGTGCTCAAGGAGGAATTCAAGCTCAAGGCTGCGCTCGATGCGCCACGCCGGGCGGTCGAGGCGTCACGCGACTACCTGCTCGAGGCCTTTGGCGATCCGGAGCCAGGCTGGATCACGACCGCGCGCTGAGGGCGGCGTCCACTGGTCAGTGGGACCGCGTCGGACCCCGATACCCTCCTGCGGTGGACTCCCGGCCCACTGGCACGGTCTCGTTCTTGTTCAGCGATGTAGCCGGTTCGACCCGCCTTTGGGAAGCAGACCGTGACGGCATGGCGGCAAGCCTCATCGCCCACGACCGCATCCTCGAATCCGCCATCGCTGGCCTCGGTGGGTACGTCTTCTCCAGCGCCGGGGATTCATTCGCCGCCGCATTCGCCGCACCGTTGGCCGCCCTTGAGGCCGCCATGCAGGCCCAGCTCGGCCTTCTCGACGAGGCTTGGGAAGGGCCGGCAATCCGCGTCAGGATCGGGGTCCATACCGGGACCTCCTACGAACGGGCCGGCGACTATTTCGGGCCGGATGTGAACCGGGCGGCCCGCGTGATGGCTGCGGCCAACGGTGGGCAAATCCTGGTGTCAGCAGCCACCGCTGAGCTGACCGGAGGATTGGTCGAAGCCCCCCTGGAGCTGCAGGACCGAGGGATCCATCCCCTAAGGGACCTGGAACGCCCGGAGCGCCTCTTCGAACTGCTCCATCCCGATCTCCCCGAGGTCACCGAGCCGCTACGCACCGAGCTGATCGAACTGGTGCATCTTCCGGCGCAACTCACGTCATTCGTCGGAAGGCGTGAGGATCTCGTGGAAGTAGAAGCCCTGCTCCAATCCAACCGGATGGTCACCCTCACCGGGGTGGGTGGGACCGGCAAGACCCGTCTCGCCATGGAAGTAGCCCGAGGCCTCGGAGACGACTTCCCCGATGGCGTCTGGATGGCCGGGCTGGCCGACATCGCGGATCCGGCTCTGGTCGTGAACGAGGTTGCCGACGTCTGGGGCCTGCGCCCCGGCGACGGGATGGGCCTGATCCAGGTGATCAAGGCTCACCTTGCACGCAAGAGACTCCTGTTGCTGCTGGACAACTGTGAGCACCTCCTCGAATCGGCTGCGGCGATCGCGGCCGAGATGCTCGGGGCCAGCCCCGGGATGACGATTCTGGCCACATCACGGGAGACCCTCGGAACGGCGGGGGAGATCGTGTTCCGGGTCTCATCGCTTGGCCTGCCCGGGGAAGGATCGGACCTGGCGCGATCGGAGTCGGTGCGTCTCTTCCTCGACCGGGCCGCCAGGATGAAGCCGGATCTCGCGCCCACCCACGACGACCTGGAGGCAATCGCCAGGATTTGCCGTCGTCTCGACGGGATCCCTCTCGGCATCGAGCTGGCTGCAGCACGGGTCCGCACCCTCACTCTCCTCGACCTCGCCGACCAGCTCGAGACGTCTTTCCAGGTGCTCACCGCAGCCTCGAAGACAACGGTGCGTCGGCAGCGAACCCTCGAGAACACGATCGGCTGGTCTTACGACCTGCTCAGCGTGGAGGAGTCGGCACTTTTCCGACGCCTTTCGGTATTTGCCGGCGGGTTCGATCTCCATGCCGCCGAAAACGTCGGAGACACCGCCGATGTCTTCAGTCTGCTCGACCAGCTGGTGGACAAGTCCCTTGTTGTGCCCATCCCGCAAGCTCGGGTTTCCCGCTTCCGACTCCTCGAGCCGATCCGCCAATTCGGACAGGCCCGTCTAGCGGCTGAAAGAGAGGAAGACGACATACGGCTCCTCCATGCCAGGCACTACGCCTCAGCAGTGGCGGAAATCGCGCCGAGCTTGCGCGGTCCCCACCAGCGTCAGGCCAACCGCAACCTCCTGTTGGAGAACGACAACATCCGAGTTGCGATGTCCACGTTGCTCGGCCGTGGGGAGATCGATCGATTCCTCCAGATCGGATTCGATCTGACCTGGTTCTGGGCCCAGTCGAGTCTCCAGGTCGAGGGCCGGGATCTCTTGGTGGGAGCGCTCCGATCACGTGGCGACGACGCCTCGCCGGCCATGGCGGCCAGGGCGTGGCTGGCCGCTTCCCTGCTGGCGACCTTCCTCACCGACCCTGCCGCAGTGGGCTACGCCGACCTGGGACTCGAATGTGCCCGGAGGGCGGGGGACAACGCGCTCGTCGGGTGGCTAACCCTGACCCGTGGGATGGCTTATTCCAACCTCGTCGGTCATCAGGACGCGGCCGGGTGGATGGAGGAGGGTCGGCAGATGCTGGATGAGTTCCCGGCCCCGCCAATGTGGGACCCGGAATGGGATCAGGCGATCATCGAATTCATGCTCGCCTTCGGGCAGGCGGGTCCTCCGGAACAGCGGCGGGCGCACGTCGAAGCGGCGATTTCAAAGGCCCTGGCGGTCGGCGACGGATATCTGGCAGCGGCGTCGATGATGACCTCGGCCGGGCACATCGGATCGGGTCACGATGACTGGGTGCTGGCCAACTTGCGCCAGAGCATCGAGATCCTGAGTGATCTGGGATCCCGTCACGGGCTGGGCCATGCCCTCTACTACCACGGGGCGGTGACCCAGGATCTCGGTCTGGGGGCCTCGACCGAGGATCTGGCCGAGGCGGCCGAGATCTTGGCCGAGGTTGGTGATCTCCCCTGCGCTGCCCGGTCGGGTGCCCGAGCCATCCGCAGTCACATCGATGAAGGGCACCTCGAGGCAGCCAGGGTCGAGCTCGCGTCGGCCGCCCACCGTCTCCTCCTCTTCGATCGAGAGGTCCAGGCAGGGATCCCAGCGCAGGCCCTTCGTCTTGCTCTGGCGGAGAATGACCTGTACGCAGCCGCCCGATTCCTCGGCAGCGTCGAGCAGAACCGGGTCGGGGCCAGCCTGGACGAAATGGCCCGATTCCGCGAAGAGGTCGAGCGTGGTCTGCTCCCACCCGAACGGGACACGCTCATCGCCGAAGGGGCTGCCGCCGACTACCGAACGGTCCTGCAGTGGATCGAGCTCCCGGAGGCCGTCGAGGACCCGGACTCATCGTGAGTGGCGGTTTCCACGTTCACATGCTCGGGTATGACGAAGAATTGGCCCCAGGAGGTTGTCGATGGCGATGGTGACGGACCCTGTATGCGGGATGAAGATCGACACGGACGATGCCGCGGCGACAGCGGAGTATGAGGGCAAGACCTACTACTTCTGCTCGCAGGTCTGCCACGACGTCTTCGTGACCGATCCACTCGCCTACGCCGACTGAGAGTGTGGTCGGATGGCCGACCGCCTCTCCGAAGACGAACTGGCCGATCGGTCCGGAACCAGCCCTGAGCACGTCAGGAGACTGTTGGAGCTCGGCATTCTCCAATCCGAGGACGGCACCTTCGAGCGCCGTGACGTCATGCATGTGCGTGTGGTGCGTCAGCTCGAGGAGATGGGCATCGAGAAGGAGTCGCTGGCCATTGCGATCGCCTCCGGCCACTTGTCTCTCGGCTACCTCGAGAGCGCAGGCCGGCGGTTCCCCCGGTCGGACCACACATTCGCCGACGTCGCCGAGGAGATCGGGATCCCATTTTCCACCCTCGACAGCATCTACATGGCCTTCGGCCTGCCCCGGCCCGAGGCCGGCGAGTTCGTCCGTCAAGAGGATCTAGAAGCCCTGAGGGAAGTTCGGATCCTCTTCGCCGCGGGGCTGGACGAGCGAGACGTGACTCGCATGGCGCGGGTCTGGGGCGACAGCACCCGACGCGTCGCCCAGTACCTGCCCCACTATTTTCATCAGACGGTCGAGGAGCAGTACCGGCGGAAAGGCCTCGAGGACAACGACGCGTACGAGGCAGCTCTGCGTGAGGTCGGGCTCCGGGTGGGTCGCTCGGGCGAGGACCTGTTGAGCTGGCTGTTCCGGCGACATTCGGAGACATTCGCCACCGAGCATCAGTTCGGGCACGTCGAGACCGCCCTCGAGCATGCCGGTGTACGGCAACGCCCGTCGCGCCAGGTAGAGACAGCGGTGTTCGCTGATCTCACTGGTTTCACAGAGCTGACCGAGGAATCTGGTGACGATGTGGCGGCCGAGGTCGCCCTCACCTTCGCCCGGTTGGCGACCGAGGTGTCCGCTCGATATCGGGGCGACGTGATCAAGCTGTTGGGCGACGGGGTGTTCCTCCGATTCCGCGATCCCAACGATGCTGTGATGGCTTCACTGGAGATGGTCGACAGCGCGCCCTCCCGCGGTCTCCCTGACGCCCATGTCGGGGTCACCGCCGGCCCGATGCTCTATGACGAGGGTGACTACTTCGGGCACACGGTCAACATGGCGGCTCGCATCGCGTCGCAGGCTGATGCGGCCGAGGTGTATGTCGGTGAGCCGGTGGTGCGGATCGTGTCGTCGGACAGCTTTCGCCTGACCGAGATCGGCGAATTCGAACTGAAGGGGATCGCCGATCCCGTGTTGATCTTCCGGGCCGAACGTCGCACGCCAGGCTGAATCTTGCCTGGAGACCCGGCTTTGTCTACCCGATGCCTCTTGTCCGGGCTGAGACCGAATGAGTCGGTAGGACTACCTCGATCCGGCAAGTAGCGGCGTCAGGTATCGGACAATGGCTGTTGGCGCCGGATCACTCCGAGACCGGCTGGTGGGGAAGGGAACCAAGTGGATTCATTCGGCGACGCTCGCGCGCGCTCAATTGAGGTTTTGTACGCCGGTGGAACGTCGCCGTCGAGGTGGCCGGCACCGAAACCCGCCCTGACCTGCATCATCCCGGCCTACAACGAAGTGGCGTCGATCCGAGATACGGTGGAATCGGTGTTCTCGCAGAGCGAGCCACCGGATGTCGTGATCGTCGTCGACGACGGTTCTACGGACGGGACCGGCACGCTCGCCGAGCAAGCCGGCGCCATCGTGATCAGGCCCACCAACGGGACGGGCTCCAAGGCCGGCGCTCAATCGTTCGCGCTCCCCTACGTGGAAACCCCGTTCACGATGGTGTTGGATGCCGATTCGGTCCTGTCCCACACTGCTGTGGCCGAATTGCGATCGGCGTTGATCGAGGATCCCGATTTGGCCGCGGCGTGCAGCTTTGTCGTCCCTCGCAGTCGTCGAACCGTCTGGGAGCGGGGACGATACATCGAGTACATGTATGCATTTGGCCATGGAAAGCTGATCCAGGAGATCTACGGGCACCCCCTCATTTCCTCAGGTTGCTTCTCGATGTATCGCACCGAATGGTTGGCGCGAGTCGGCGGGTGGTCGACCCGCACCCTCGCCGAAGACATGGATCTCACCTGGACCCTCTACCGTCTTGGCGGCAAGGTGCGATTCGTCGAAGGGGCCGTTTGCGAGCCAATCGAGCCCGACACCATGCGAATGATGAGCACGCAGCTCAAGCGGTGGTCCCATGGCTTTATACAGAACGCCCGGCTGCATCGCCGTGGTGTGCTCCGGCGACCGATGTTGCGCTCGATCATCGGGGTGTCCCTCTGGGACGGGATGATGGCCTCTCTCTTCTACCTGGCAGTGCTTCCGGTCCTGGCCGTGATCTTTGGACCTTGGGTACTCATCGGGTATGTCATCGATCTCCCGGTGATCGCCGTACCGGTTCTGATAGCGGCTTGGAAGCGACGCGAGTTCTTTCACGCCCTGGCAAGTCTCCCCTCATTCGTCGTGCTGCGCATGCTGAACGCGTACCACATGGTGCGGGCCCTCTTCACCGAGGTCGTGCTCGGCCGAAGCTTCGATGTCTACGAGAAGGGGCACTGAAAAATGGGACCCGGTCTCCCCGGCATGGGAATTGCCAGCATCTTCTATGTCGTGGCCGCGCTGTTTGCGCCTTTGCGAGAGATCCTCAAGAGCATCCGAGGGGAAAGCTCGGCAAAACGATGGAAGGCCGTCGCCCTTCAATTCTGGATCGCCTTGGGGATCATCTCCTCGATCGTGTTGTTGTACATCGGTTTCGATGCACTGGTCTCCCGAGGGGTGTTTGGCCCACCGCAAGTCGCCGATCTACCAGGCGACTTTCCAGTTTGGGCATACGCGCTCGGGGTACTGGCCGCCTTGATGCTGGCTCTGGTGTTGGCCTCCTGGGTGGGTGCACTCAGCGTTCGATGGGGTTCGATCGGCGAGGACACCGAAGAAGTCGCCGTCCTGTACCGGGCCAGCATCCCGGTCCACGAGGATCTGCAGCGGCATGGGATCTCGAAGGGGCGCCATCGTGCCTCCTCGCCGCCGCCCTGGAAGGGCTGGGCCGCCACCACTCGTGGCATGGAGGCCGCCAACCATGGTCCGTCTAGGGGGCGTCGCCTCCACAACCGACCTGCGCCTCACGGCGCACGATCGGGCCGAGGGCTACCTACGGTTGGTGACCCAGAGTGATACCGAGCCCGCATTAGGAGAGCGTCGGTGCCCACGGCATCCACCGGGACCTACATTGCCGTACGATGAGCATCGATTTCGAGCTCGCGACTCCCGCTGACGCCGAGGACCTGGTCAAGGTGCAGATCGCGGCTTTCCACGATGATGCTCGCCTCTATCCAGGGGTCGAGATCGGCGGCCCTCCCGGCTACGACTCGGTGGAGGAGACTCTGGCCGCTATTGCCCGCGGGGAGTATTACAAGGTCATGTTGAATGGCGAGATCATCGGAGGGATGACTGTCATCGATCAAGGTCCAGGGCACTTCCATCTCGGCGTCCTCGCCATCGATCCCGACCACCACAACAAAGGCATTGGCACGGAAGCGATTGGATTCATCGAGCGGACGTTTCCTGCCACCGTCTGGACATTGGACACCCCGGTTTACGCCACCCGCAACCAGCATTTCTACGAGCGGCTTGGCTTTGTGAGGGTCGGTGAGACGGTGTTTCCCGACATCACCTTGATTCATTATGAAAAACAGCTGACTCTCGGTCGGTAGCACTGTTCCCGTTCTCGTGCGTCCGCTGGCATGGGGATAAACCCCCCTACGGGGGTCAAATCGAGGGAATAGGCTTGATCGCTCTACAGCCGGGCATCGGTCAGGTGGGAGGCACATGACAGACGCGGTCAATCAGGGCGCGCCGGAAGCAAATCCAGATCCACTCCCCGTCCGCTGGGTGCGTCCGCTCATCGACATGGTTGCGCGAGCGCCGGCGACCATCCACACCAAGCTCCTGGCCGGCTTCCTCCTCAGCGCGCTGCTCCTTCTTGCCATGGGGGTCTTCAGCATCGTCGTGATCAACGCGATGAACCGCCAGATGGACCAGGTGATCGAGCTTCAAGAGCAATTGGAGCTCGCACAGGAAGGCATCTATGCGGTGACCGCGCAGAGCCATTACCGGGCGATGGCCCTGATCACCCAGGTCGACTCGTGGAACGACAAGATCGTGGCGGCCAAAGAGAACTTCGCCAACGACATGGAGGCAATAGGGGAAGGGGCGGATGACGACCTGGCAGTCATCGTCGATCGAATAGCGGCTACCGACGTCCGGTACGCCGAAGCCAGCGACGAAGTGTTGGCGCTCTATGAAGCCGGCGACATGGCCCGGGCCTCCGATGTCCACATATCGGCCGAGCACGAGATCTCCCATGAGCTGGAAGACGATCTCAACCTGATGATCGCCTCGCTCGAGGAAGACATTGCATCCGAGCTCGAGAACTTCCGGGGAAACCGGCGCTTCCTCACGGTGACCGTTGCCGCCTTCGCCGGGGTCAGCCTCATCACCGCCCTGGCGATGGGAGCGATCCTGTCGTGGTCGCTGGTGCGCCCGGTGCGCAAGATCGATCTGGCACTGGGAAGGATCGCCGATGGCGACTTCGGCCAGGAAGTAGACGTCCCCAACCGTGACGAGTTCGGGAGGCTGACAGTCAATCTGAACCGGACTAGCAGGCAGCTCTCCACCTTGTACGAGGGATTGAGCGAGCTCAATGCCAACCTGGAGCAGACCATCGAAGAGCAGGTCACTCAGCTCCAACGGACCGAGCAGCTGAGGCGATACGTCTCCCCGCAGGTGGCGGACGCGATACTCGCCGGGGACGAGCCGGTGGCCTTCGCGTCGGTCCGACGCAATCTGACGATCCTCTACTCGGACATCCGGGGATTCACGCAGATCGCGGAGCGAATGGAGCCCGAGGAGCTCGTCGATGCCCTGAACGAGTACTTCAGCGCCATGACCGACATCGTTTTCTCCAACGGTGGCACGCTGGACAAGTATCTGGGGGACGGGGTGCTCGCCTTCTTCGGTGACCCCATACCGTTCGAAGATCATGCCGAACGTGCCGTGGCTACCGCATTCGAGATGCTCGCCAAAGTCGATGAGTTGCGCGCGACGTGGATGCGTTCTGAGGAGGAGCTATCCGTCGGTGTCGGGATCAGCACCGGCTATGTCACGGTGGGCAACATCGGTTCGTCGACGAGAACCGACTACACGGTGGTGGGAAACCATGTCAACGTCGCGGCTCGACTTGCCACGGCTGCCGAGCCGGGCCAGATCCTTGTCTCGGAGCGGACGATGGCAGCGGTCCGCGACCGCGTAGATGGGGCTCCGGTCGACGACCTGGTGATGAAAGGGGTACAGCGACCGGTCAAGGTGTTCGCATTGACCGAGAGAGCTCTCTCAACTCGGCGTGATGCATAGCGATCGGTTGATCGGCACCTGTCGTTTTCTCAGATGTGGGTCACGGACGGGTAGACCTTGTCCTGCATCTCGGGTCTTTGCCACTGAGTGAGGACGCCGGGCTTGGCGCCGTACTCCTCCGATGACCTCGGACCGTCCTCCTGCTCACGCATCTCGCGGATCCTGGTGAGGTCGACGTCGATCAGGAAGGTGCCGGGACCGTCATCCTCGAACACCACCTTTTCGGGATGGGCCACCATGGCCAAACCTCGCTCGGACTCGTCGAAGAGGTTCTGTGTCGTGATCACGACGGCGAGATTCTCCGTAGCCCGTGCCCAGATCAGGTTTCGCCACGCGGCCCACAGCTTCTTCTTGTCGATTCCGGCGGGCATGAAGATGATCTCGGCCCCCCGCAGCGCCAGAGCACGTGCTACCTCGGGCATGAACGCTTCGCTGCACATCGCCAGCCCGACGGTCCCATGTTCACTCTCGAACACCGGGTACTCGTTGCCGACCTGATAGTCGAAATCCCAGACCCCGCCGGCGTAGATCCACGGTCCGGGCGGGTGAGTGCGGCGATAGACACCGCTGATGCTTCCGTCCGGTCCGACCAACTTGAGGACGTTGTACGCCGCGTCGGGTTCACCGCCTATGGCTTCGAGCGTTCCGAACTGGATCGTGACACTGTGCTCATTCGCTGCCGCGGCCATCGCCTCCGTGGGGTCGAATGTCATCGGCGTGCGCCACGGACCCGGATAGGTCTCGGGAAACGCAACGACTTCCGCACCCTGTGAAGCGGCATACGAGACCTGACGGAGGGCTTCCGACACATTCCGCTCGTCGTCCGGCGGACGGTGGGCGACCGGCTGAACGAGGGCCAGGCGAAATCCCATCATGCAACCTTATGCGGCAGGGCAGCCACCTCGTAGACACCTAGGGACGAAGTACGGTGACGCTTCCCCCCTCCTCGACCACCTCGGACGCGAGGTGCTCTGTGCCTCCCGGACCATCGCCTCCCTTGCCGTCCCACAGAAACAGACCGTGGAGAGCTCCGGGCCGCAATAACGCAGCGTCGAGCATGCGGAGGTTATTGGCGGTGTGTGGATCGTCCAGACGAAGCATCTCCTGGTCCGGGGCGATCACGATCAGGTTCGGATCAGCGGTCACCTGACGATAGGAATCCACCCACTCCTGCCCGGCAAAACGGACCGACTCGTCGAGGAAGTCCGCCTCCTCGCGTGGCAGATAGGCGTGCAGGCGCCGGCCCGTCTTCAGCCATTCCTCGGCGAAGAGGAGATCGCCACCGCAGGCGAGACCCGAGATCCCCTCTGCGTCGGCGTCGTCGAATAGCCAGATGGCTTCCGCAATCGCACGCCGCACGACAGAGACTCGCTCGGGTGGGAAGCGAGGAGACGGCCGACCCGGAGCATCCACCATGTGGCCCGAGAACAGGACGGTCGCCACGGACGGATGCTACCGGTCCTGAGCTCAAGTGCCCGGAGTGATCTCGATCAGCAGCGGGCCATCGGTCTCGAGCATCAGACTTGCGTCGGTTGGGTCCAGGGGCGAGATGAATCCAACACGAGCGATCGCCGCCTCCCCCGGGGCGAGATCGCTGTCCCCCTCGTTCTCGCCAAAGCAATAGGGGCCACCGACCGAGACCTGGTCGACATGGAGGGCATCGAAGATCGACGAGCCATAGCCGGTGTGGTCGTCGTTCCCTGGCACGTCCTCGGACTCATTCTGCAGCCTCACGCGAACGACGACGACCCACTCGTCGGATTCTTTCCTGAAATCCGTGCCGACCACCGTGTAACGAAGTGCACGGTCGCGCTCCAAGTGTTCGACGGCCGTGGCGTCGGGGGCCACGTCAATCGAGGTCCATGTCTCGTCCTGGTCCGCGCACATCGTCAGGTCCTCGTCGCCGCCACCACCGGCTGTCTGCGCCTGCCAGATCAAAACGCCGGCCACGCCGAGGACCGCCAAACCGATCACCACCGGGATCCACCGACGAGGTCGCTCGACCGTCTCTCTGCCCTCGAGACGTCGAACCAGCATCTCCACATCCTCAGACCAGGTTTCGTCCCGCAATTCCACGGCTTGTCGGCGCGCCAGGGCTTTCAGATCCTCAGGCAGTTGATCCTCGGACGGCAGGGATGCTTCTCCGACCAGCACCGGCACCACCGGGTTGGGCGACTCCAGCGCGGAGCGCACCTCGGACCGGACATGGTCTTCGGGATCGTCGAGACGCCGACGACCATCGGCGTCGGTGGCCCCCAGCCAATCCGGCCCGATCACCACCAGGGAGGCGTCGCTCGTCGATATGGCTCGTTCCACCTGGTCGACGAAGTCGGTGCCGACCGCGATGGTGGAAACGTCCATGAACACATTGCGTGTGCCGAAGCTCGAGACCAGGGCGTCGTGAAGCCTTCCGGCGCGGCCAGCCGTATCGTCCCGCCGGTAGCTAAGGAAGACCCTGATCGACGACCCCTACTTTTCCTGGGCGACGAGCAGCGCCGCCGTCACACCGTCGATCACCCCGGTCTTATCCAGCCCGAAGCTCTCCTGGAACCGGCCCACCCAGTCGACGGTCTCTTTGCCGAAGACACCATCGGCTCCGTCCTTCGGCAACGCCTTCGCGTCCCAAGCGAGCAGATACTCCTGGAAGCACTTGACCGCGGGGCTCTTCGTACCTTTCGCCAGCACCATCTCCTCCTCCTTCACGTCGATTGCCCCCGCCTCGGCGGCTTCCTCCCTGCCGCCGGGAACGGTGTCCCAATCCACATCCATCGCCGTGGGCCCCCGGTCGAGTTGGAAATGCATCCGATCGGGCTTGCTCCAATGTCCGCCCCACGACCACACCCGGGCGCCATCGGTGTTGCGGATCGCCAGTGCCGCGGCCACATGGTCAGGACCGAACTTTCCGGCGAACGGGTCACCCTCCGTGTACGGGTTCTCGTCCGGGTCGATGTCCACCGCGATCCCGGCCGAGTGCAACGACGGCTGGTCAGTACCTTCGATGAGCCTGCAGTTGTAAGCCCAGCGAGAATCCGGCCTGTAGCCGGAGGAGCGCAGGGCCACCTCTAGCGCCCGATAGGCGTCGACCGCCGGGGTGGGCACGCCGCCGATCTTGCGACCGAAGAAATCGACGTCGACGAACGTGCCATCACCTCTTCGGCACATCCACTCCTGCCACAGCTTGCGCAGAGTCGACGACGTCGTCTCCAGGATGAGGTCAGGGTCCTGACGCTCGGCGTCGCCCTCGGGCTCGAGGAATTCCGGAGGGACAAGGTCATCGCCCATTTTTCCCGTATTCCTCTCTGATCCCTTTGATCGTGATTCCCTCATTGGCCTGGTACGTGGCGGAGGGGTCGTCGAGGCGGCGCATCTTCGAATCGCCGGCGTGATGCACCGCCATCAGCTGCCATGCCTGGTTGAAGACCGGGCTTCCGGAGCTGCCCCCTTCAGTGGGGGCGGTGTAATGGACCCTGAACATGTCGGCGTCATAGGCGAGGAGGTCGTTGCCCCTGATCGAAAACTTGATCCCACCCCCCGCCGGATGGCCGATGACATAGACATAGGCGCCCTCCGTCACCGGCTGGGGTGACGCGGCGACGTCGAGCTGGCCTTTGAGCGCCGGCTCGGGCCCGGTGAAGCGAAGGATGGTGACATCGCATACTGAGGGTGGTGAGCTCCACAGGCATTCGAAGCCGGTGAGGACGAGTTGCTCCCCATCGACCGACTTGGTCACGTCGAAGACAGCCTTCGCCTCGCTCGGCAGCAGCTTGCCCACTCCGGGCTCCGGACTACAGACGTGGGCGTTGGTAGCCAGCACCATTCCATCGCCGAAGTCGGGATGGATCAGATTCCCGCGAAGGAGGAATCCCGTGCCCCACGGCTCATCGGATGCGTCGGTGATCTTTCCCACCGATTCTGCGCACTCGAGACCCCTCATCAGGTGCTTGTACCCGACTGGCAGGGCCGTCCCGAAGATCTTCTCCAACTGGCCGGGGGAATCAGGCAACTCGACGTTGGCTCTCGCCCCGAGATGGAGCTTCTGATCGGCGATGGCGACGAGAACCGGGTGGTGTGGCTCGAGTTCCCAGATGCCCGCCAACTGACGACGAAGACTCTCCAGCTCGAAGGGCCGGACACTCTTGCTGCCTGCCAGCTGCTGCGCCGCCGACACGGCTTCGTCCAACGACGCTTTATCCCCCATGGCCACCAGGGCCTCGATCTCCGTGGTGCGCTCCCAAATCTCCCGCACGTCGGGTTCCGTCTGCCTGACTTCGTCGAGGAGCTTTCGCGCCAGCAAGTCCGTGTCAACGGGATCCGGGAGCGAGACCCCGTCACGAATGGCCCGGCTGGTGAGAGCGAGCAGATTGACCCCATGCCACAGCCGGTCACTTCCACCCTCGTATGCGAACTGATACGCGGCGACGGCACCGAGCAGGTCCTCGGGCCGGCGGCTGGTCACATATCGCTGCTTGCGGACCCGCCCGAGCAGCCCCAATGCCTCGCCCCGTTCCTTCGCGTCCTCAGCGAGGTCGAGGAGTTCTGCGCAAGCGAGCACGGCGGCATGGAGGGCACCCGACTCGATCAACATCTGGCAGTAGCGGCGACGGCCCGCCGGGGTGATCGAGCCAACCGCGGTGGCCGCGTCGGCGATGGCGATGACGTGCTGGACCTGCCGGTTTCGCTGCAGCTCTGCCAGGACCTCGTCGACCTGTTCGGGCTCCACTGCGCCCGCCCACACCTTCTCTTGGACTGCCCCTACCGCGTCGGCGATGTCCTCGGGCTTGCTCGTATCGAGACTGGTGAGGAGCCGCTCACCAAGCGGCGAGTCGAAGAACGACATCGCCCGCCCTAGAGACCCAGGCCCTGTCGCACGGCATCCTGAACCACCGCCTGTCGGAAGTACTTGCCCGACGGATGTCGCATCACCCCGCCGTTGGAGACGACCTCGTCGACGACCGCGGATGTCTTGTTGCGCATGTAATCGTTGGCGATGATCGGGTCAGCCACACATACCGGGTCGAGCCGGTCGACCACGTTCACCCAGCGCGGCAGTTCTCCGGGGTAGCCGTCGTCCTTCGACCACTCCGGTTTCATCTTGTGTTGGACTTCGGACATGCCGAGCGGCGTGCCGATCGTGACCAGCATGTCAACATTCTTGGTATTGGCAACTCGCTTGAGGCAGTCGTATGCGATCACCGAGCCAAGGCTGTGGGCCACCACTACATGAGGCCCGCCGTCGACCGCCCCAAGGTCATCGCCGAACCGCTTCCTCACCTCGTCACGGACCTTGTATGTCGAGCCGGCACGAGGTGAATGGCTGGTGTTGAAGAGATAATGATGGACATCACGAAGCAGGAGCCGCATCAGTGGTCGCTTCACGAACCACGGCAGCGGCACAGCCTCCAATGCCGACGCCGCTGCAACCCGCGCCTCTGCCGCGGCTGGTGGTGCCGCCTCCCCTTCGGGCTGATCGGGATGGTCGAGGTCGTAGTTGGCGATCATCGACTCGATGAAGTCCTTCTCGGCGCCGTTCGCCTCATTGATGTAGGACTCGTCGATCTCGGTGAGCGCACCAGGCTCGATGCCCTCGTAGTCGATCGACTCGTTAGAGGAGCCACCGGCGTCGGTCGCAGCCGGATACATGACGTCCGCCCAGTAGACCATCGACGAGGTCACGCCGTACACATCGAGATCGACTCCGTCGCCGCCGTCGGCCAGGTCGCGCTTCCATTCCTTGAGCAAACGGGCAGGCGAAGGCTGGTTCATGATTCCGTGAACAAAGGTGATGTGGCCCATGGAGTCCCCCTTTCGGCTCCCGAGCCTACGCGGTCGGGCTCAGCCGGAAATGGTCGTGGTCGTGAATCCGGAGATCGTGGTGGTCGCTTCAGTCGTGGTGCCGTCTGCCCCGAAGTAGAGATAGGCGTTGTCGCCATCGAAGTCTGGAAAGAACTCCAGCTCGGCAGTGGGGATCTCCGAGCATCCACCCTCCCGGCTGCCGTCGGACGAGAAGTTCTCGATCACGTATGCCTCGAGAGCCGGATCTCCGTCGAAGGGGCTCTCCCCGCCGCAATCGAGGCGGACCGATCCGGATATCCCGAAGTCATCGATCTCGACCTGAGAAGCGTCGGCCGTCCCATCGACCCGCAACCCCTCATCGGTGCCGAACACCAAGGCGAAGCTGTTGCGAGCGCCCCCGAAGTCCAGGCTCGTCGGCAACGCAGGGTCGTACCACCGATCGGGGCCGCCCTGTCTCGGACCGAAGCCACTCACGACAAAGTCGGCCTGGTTCCCTCCGGGTTGGACAGGGAAATCTCCGATCACGCACACCGTCTGGCCATCTCTCGGCACTGGCTCTTCGAGCTCGCAAATGTCCTCGCCCAGGAACGAGCCGGCATCGAATCCCGAGATGTCGATGTCGGTCAGCACCGCATTGAGCTGGTCGGTGTTGGTGATGTCGAAACGGACCCAGTAGCTCGGCCCGGTGAGTGTCGGTGTCTCATCAGAGAAGCCCGCAGGCAACCAGGGCCCGTCCGGGCTCTCGCCAACCGACACCTCGACGAGGATGCGGGGGTCGTCGCCCGAGGCGAAGGCAAATGCCACCTCGGCGATGACCGTTGGCAACGTCGGCTGGGGCCCGTCGGTGGTGTCGGATGCGCTGGTGATGGTGGCACCTTCGGTGGTGGAGCCGGCGACCGAGGACGCTGTGCTCCCCGGAGAGGTGGACGGCCCATCGGTCGTGGTCGATGAACCTGCGGTCCCGCTGCATGCAGCGACCACCAGGACGAGCAAGCCAACGGCAACCGCGGTTTTCTTCATCCCCCCGACTTCCTGCCGACGCTTGAGAACCCTACGCGGGTAGTCACGGGGCCGGGCACTGAATCGGGTCGAGTGGCGGGCCGGGTAGGGATTCCGCCTCCTGCATATAGGTCGCGGCCACTTCTGGCTGGTTCAACTGACATTGGTGGATGAAGGCGAGAGAGACGTAGAAACCTCGTTTCCGGACGTCGTTCCTGGTTGTGGTCACTGCGGTCTCGAACTCGGCTATCGCAGCCTCCCGATCGTTCGCGAGCAGGTGGTAGATGCCAAGCGAGAAATGAGCATCGGCGGTCAGGTCGACGAGCCTGGTTTCGTCCGAGATGTCGGCGATGGTCTCCTCGAGGATCCCCCGTGCCTCGTCCAGACGGCTGCCACCGATGCACTCGTAGATGCGCGCCTGCTCGACCCGGGCCCGCTCGGGGAGGAAGGCAAGGGGTGGACTGGGGAGGCCGATCACCTCCTCGAACTGAGCCACCGCATCTTCGAGCCCGGCCACGTCGGCCTCATCACAACGCGGGCCCCTCGATCGCTGGAATTTGACTTCGGCGGCACCGAAGCGGGCACGGGCGTCGTCAGGGTCGAGGGCCAGCGAGTCGGCAAAATACGCCTCCGCCGAATTGAGGTCGCCCTGAAGGCCGGTGACGTTGCCGAGAAGGCTGAGGACGACCTGCTGCCCGTCGGCTCCTGGCCAGGACTCGAGAGCGTCTTCGAACCGGCTCTGGGCCTCGTCGTATTCGTGGAGCTGATAATGACTGAGACCGAGAACAAGCTGGGTGAGGGCAAGGATCGGGCCTTCGAGCGTCTCGGCGGTGCGGCGGCGAACAGCGACCGGATCGGTTGTCGCCAGGGAGACGGTGTCCAGCGCGTATACCCCGGCCAGCTCTTCGGCACCGGTCAGATTCCGATCTGACACGAAGAACTCGGCGGCGA
>JALDXP010000008.1:0-24437 GCA_032154885.1 Actinomycetota bacterium | reverse complement strand
CAAACTGCACGTCTGAGAAGTTGGCGTCTTTCGCACCTACGGACGGCACAACGTAACTCGAGAATCCGGTGCTCAACGGAAGAAGCCAGCATTATCCGGAGAAACTAGAGAGGGAGAATCACCAGGCACTGCCTAGCGAAAACAAGGGAAAGCGCCCTCGGCAGGATTCGAACCTGCGACACCCGGTTTAGGAAACCGGTGCTCTATCCCCTGAGCTACGAGGGCGTTGCCGGGGAAATGGTAGAAGTGTCGGCCAGATCGGCATCTGCATGCCCGTGTTCGAGCCTGGCGTCTTTGTACTCAACCGTGGGCTCGTACCGGGAGTGTCCCGATCCGCTGGCTTCCACATTGTTTCGGGTCCCAAGCAACTCCACGTAGTGACCGCCGATCGGATCGGTCTTCCTGTAGACGTTGACCCATTTGTCCCCGTACGCGGTTTTGACGCGACCCACCAACCCGTCCTCACCGCCGATCCCGGCACCCGGGAACATCGCGGGATAGAGGTTGCCCAGCTGGGATCCATAGGTGACGAATCGAGCCGGTCGGTTCGCTTCGGGCGTGTACGTGAGGGCCACCGCGGCGATCAGTGATCCTTGTGAGTGTGCGCCGAGCACCGCCCGGGCTGGATGGTCGCGCAGCTCCCTCCACAGCTTGGTGATAGCAACGGGTCCATAGGCGGGGGGAGCCAAAGGGTGATACCAACGTGGCCAGAAGGATCCGATGTCCCAGAGAATGCCGACGCTTCGCCGCTTCTTCTGGCCCGCTTCACCGCTACCGATGCCCGTGAGGATGCTTCGCAACATGAAGGCTCCCGGCACGATGATCGCGATGGCTACCGCGATGTCGACGAGATTGTCCTTCAGGGCGATCTGAACCTTGAAGAACTCGACCACGAAGAAGTCCCTATAGGCGGCGAAAACGATCAACGCGGCTCCGAGGAGGACCAGGGGGGCGGGTTTCCACCCGTAGTGCTTCCACACCCGCAAGGTCAGGAAGACGACCAGGAAGACCCCCATCCCCACGGCGAGGTCGTAGATCCAGCTGCTCGGCGGGTCGATTACCAGCAGCGTTGGAGCCCAGACCTGTTCGGCGAAGGACGCCAGGCCGATCACGACCGCCGTGCCCAGCCCGTAGGAGGCAGCGGCCTTGAACAGCTTGGGTGCCTGCAGGACCACGCGACGGATCAGAACGAGAGTGCCTTTTTCCGCAGTGTGCTCCACCTCGCGCCAGCTGAGATAGATCGCAACCACAGCCAGCCACCAGATGAAGAACAACATGGCGACTGCCACCCACGCCGCCCCGTTGGACTCGAGGACCCCGTTTGTGGTGCCTGGAGGGTCGAGCCCGAGGACCGATTCGATGACGATGCCAACCGCCAGCCCGAGGACGGCACCAAAGAAGGTGGCGAGGACGAGCCCACCGACCACGATCAGCCCAGCGGCCATGGAGAGAAAGACGAACACGCCCATGACCAGACCGGTCAGGAACGTGACAACGTGTGGAGAGGCGCCAATCCAGTCGTCCTGCCATTCGGCTGTGGTGCTGGTGAAGATCAACACCATCGATGCCATCAGGACGATGGCTCCGATGACAGGCGCCACGGCGGTGGCCATGAGCAAGGCGCGGTTGGTGGGTACGAACGAAGTGAGGATCGTCGTCAGCGCCAGGACGGCCAGGACGCCGCCTGTGGCAATGGTTGCCCAGACCGTATCGGTCCACACGGCGACTTCGAGTGCGATGACCACATAACCCACCGCCAGGTGGAGCCGGCGGAGACGATGCAGCATCGAGTCCGGCCGCCACAGCCTCGGGTCGGTGATGACCCCGTCCGCGGGATCTTCGAATGGGACCTCGGGACGATCGAGAGGGATTGCATCGTCGGGCGTAGCGGCAGCCATGGCGTCGATCTGCGGCCACGAGAGCAGTTCTGCCTGTTTGGTGGTGTCGAGCGGCTCGAAATGCGACTGGGTCGACGCCTTCAACACAAGCAGTAGGAACAGACCACTTATCACGATGATCAAGGCCAGGAGCAGGCCGCGTCTCAAGCCAGGCCCTACTTCGATGGTCCATCGCAACACGTCGAACGAGTCCTTGTCCTCGAACCAGAGATACGGGAGCAGGACGATGGCCGTGAACGCCTCGGTGACGAAGAGCGCAGTGAGGCCAAGTCCGAAAGCTCTGACCATGCCGTGACTGAATCGGTTCTTGCGATCTTTGCTCATCCACCCGGCGGCATTGGCAAGGACGAAGGGCGACAACAGAATCCAGAATGCGGTTAGTCGGCTCCCAGCAGTCAGTCCCCCCCAATGGAATGCCTGGGTGTCGAATTCGGCATCGGTTGGCGGTACACGATGGATATCGGTGTAGCGGCGCTCATTCGGCTCGAGGGGATCGCGCAGGACCGGATCGGTGTAGAGCATGTCCCTCGGCTGGGTGCCGGAGACGCCGTGAACTCGCAACTCGCTCTTCATGGTCTGGCCCCCTCTAGCTATCACCGAAGCTACCCCTGGACCGGCCGGCGCGCCCGGAGGAATCGCCCCTATTGGTCGCCTACCCTTGACTCAATGGAAGAAGAGCGCATCGCCCTGTTCGTCGATTTCGAAAACCTCGCCATCGGCGTGCGGGAGGCGTTGGGGGGGATGGAGTTCGATTTCGAGCCCATCGGCAATGCGCTAGCTGAGCGGGGCCGTGTCGTCACCCGCAAGGCCTACGCCGATTGGGGGATGTTCTCCGATGCCCGCCAGAAGCTGACGCGGAGCCATATCGAGCTGATCGAGATCCCACAGCGGATGGGGGCCAGTCGCAAGAACGCCGCCGACATCAAGATGGTGGTCGATGCCATCGAGGTCGCCTTCGAGCGCGACTACATCACCACCTTCGTCATATGCACCGGGGATTCCGACTTCACCCCGCTGGTTCACAAGCTCCGTGAGCTGAACAAGAAGGTCATCGGTGTCGGGGTCAAGGCATCGACTTCGGCCTTGCTTCCGCCCGCTTGTGACGAGTTCCTCTTCTACGAGAACCTGGATGGGGTCGAGCCGAGCCGGGTCAGCGCGCCGGTCGAGGAGGGCGAGCAGGTCGACGAAACCACGCCGGAGTTGGCGTCGCTGATAACGACGACGCTCTCCGGTCTTCTGAGGAGCGGTGGGGGAGAGGTGCTCGCTTCGTCCTTGAAGCGCGCCCTGCTTCGCAAGGACTCCACCTTCAGCGAAGCCGACTATGGGTTCCGGGCCTTCGGAGAACTGCTCAACCATCTGGAGTCCCAGGGCGTGATCGAGACATCGGAGGGCCCGGGGCGCGGCGATCCAATAGTCCAGTTCCCGTCTGAGGGATCAGGCGAAGGTGCGGCCTTCGACCAATTGGTCGAGGTGGTCACCGATCTGTCGAAGAAGAGCTCTCCGGTCTATTTGTCCGGTCTCAAGAACCAGCTCCGCAAGAAGGATCCGACGTTCTCCGAGAAGAAATTCGGCTATTCGGGATTCCTCCAGTTCTGCAAGGCGGCCGCGACCAAGGGGCAGATCGAGCTCACCTGGGATGAGGAAACCGGCGACTACCGGATCGCCGTTCCGTGAAGCGCACGGCCGACGTGGTCGTGGTCGGGGCCGGCATCATCGGGTCCTCCATCGCCTACCAGCTGGCTCGTCACGGCTTGGGCAGTGTGGTCGCCCTCGACAAGGGGAAGGGCCCGGCCGAAGGCTCGACCGGGGCGTCATCATCGATCTGCCGTTGTCGGTACACACATCCAGAGGTGGTCCGTCTCGCCTTCCATGGGCAGGAGGCATACGGCAACTGGGCCGAGTTCACCGGTCTCGACCAGCCGAGGTCGGGTCTGCAGCGGGTGGGCGTCCTGTGGATGATGGGCGAGAGCCAAGAGCGGGTCGGGTCCGATGCCGACAAACTCATGGGGGAAGGGGTAAAAGCGGAGGCCATCGGCCCCGACGACGTGACCGAGTTGTTCCCATCCCTCTCTACCTGTGGCGTGCCCTTCGACCTCACCGGGAAGATCGAGCATCACTGCGCCCCCGGTGAGGCATTCCTCTACGAGAGTCTCGGGGGCTATGCCGAGCCGGTCGGGGCCAACCAGGACCTGATCGAGGCGGCCCGTCGTCTGGGCGCCGCCATCGAGTTCAACTCGACGGTGACTGAAGTCTTGAAAGAGAAGGGTCGTGTTACCGGGGTCCGTCTCGAGGACGGGTCCGAGATCTCAGCGGAACTGGTGGTCAACGCCGCAGGGCCGTGGTGCAACCAGCTCAATGCGATGGCCGGCGCAGAGTTGCGCTGGACACTCACGCCGACGCGGATCCAGACGGTCTACCGGTCCTGGCCCCAGGACCTCGGCCCAGTACCGGTCGGGGCGGACGCCTCGACCGGCATCTACTTCAGGCCGGAGACCGGCGGGCAACAAGTCCTTGTCGGATCGGTGCTGGCCGAGGACGAGGAGGAGGTGATCGAGGATCCCGACGACTACAAGCGGGTCCCCGATGCGGCCTTCACCGAGATCAAGCTGGCGGCCTTCCACCACCGAGTTCCAAGACTGGAAGCCAGAGGTGGGGTCTCCGGCGTTGCCGGTCTCTACACCATCAATCGGGAAGACGTCCATCCCGTCGTCGGCCCTTCGGGTGTCGATGGTCTGTGGGTGGCCAACGGGTTCTCCGGCCATGGATTCAAACTCGCCCCTTCGATCGGATCCCTCGTCGCCCAGGCCTACACCGGTGCCTCCATCGAGTTCGACACAGACGTCCCGATGAGCTTCCTCTCCGTCGATCGGGAGCCGATCGACGTGGCAGTCAAGAACGTCCTGGCCTGATGCGGTACCTGAATTCTGCCGAGACCCGGCAGGCGCTTCCCATGACCGATGCGATCCGGGCAATGGAGCATGCCTTCTCCGCCGAGTCAGAGACACCCCTCCGGACCATTGTCGGCAGCTCGCTGGTCATGCCGGGAAGGCTCGATGACATAATCGCGGTCAAGGTGGTCTCGACCGTGCCCGGCGATCCGGCCGGCCTGGTGGTCGTCTTCGCACCCGATGGGACCCCTCTGGGCCTGGTCCATGGGCCGACTCTCACCGCGATCCGAACCGGCGCGGTCTGCGGGCTGGCCACGGCCTTGTTGGCGACCAACGACGCGAGCACGCTGGCCATGCTCGGGGCGGGGGCGATGGCGTTCGACCAGATCGAGGCGGTGCGGACAGTCCGGCCGATCGATCGAGTCGTGGTCTGGTCCCGGAATCCGGTCAACGCGAGGATGGTCGCGGAGATGGTCGGCGGTGAGCACGTCGACGATGTCGCCGAAGCCGCCGCTCAGGCGGATGTGATCTCGTGCGCTACCCCGGCGACATCGCCCATCTTGGCCGGGTCGAGCGTTCGGGAAGGCGCCCACATCAATGCCATCGGCGCCTACACGCCGGAGATGGCCGAGCTGGCGCCGGACCTTCTCGAGCGCGCCTATGTGGTCGTCGATGACCTCTCGGCGGCTGCCGAAGAGGCCGGCGACCTGATCCAGGCTGGAAGGCTGCCCGACACCTCGTTGCGCGAGCTGCTGGGAAGAACCAGCCCCGAGATCACCGAGGACGTGACGGTGTTCAAGAGTGTCGGCGTGGCCGCCCAGGATGTGGCCGCCGCCCACCTCGCCCTCCTCAACGCGGAGCGGCTCGGAGTGGGCACCCTGCTCCTGGCGTAGTGGCCCGTCGGAGAAATACTGGTGGTGTCTCTCCGGCCCTCGCCGCCCCTGACTGCGTCGAAGTGCTCGCCGCAGCTCCCCGGCTGCGACTGCGCGCTTCTCCTTGTCAGATGACGCCGATGGCTCGGAGACACACTCACCCTATTTCTCCGACAGACCACTCGCTACTCGACGCTGCGGCTGAGCCGTCCGAGGCGCTGGTCCCAGGTGTCGCCGACCTTCTCAGCCCATTGGACTACGTGGTCCAGGGGCTCGGGGTCGAAGGTGTAGCGAACCTCTCGTCCGGAGGCGTGTCGTTCGACGAGACCGGCGGCGTCCAGGGCGGCAAGATGTTTGGTCACCGCCTGGCGGGAGATGGGCATGACGGCGGAGAGCTCGGTGGCAGTGGCGGGGCCGCCGTCGGCGAGACGGCTCAGCACCTCGAGCCGGGTCGGGTCGGCCAGGGCGGCGAAGACCTCGTGGGGGATCATCAGGCCGCTACGGACAGAGAAGCCCTCGGAAAAGGGGACCCACCCCACTGGGGGGGAAGACCAGTGATCGTCCACGGGAGCAGGGTCTCGCGGACGGTGAGAGTGGTCCCCTCCTCCGCCTGCTCCAACTCGATCTCGACTTGCGTGGGCAGCCCATCGTCGGTCCGCCAGCTCCACTGGAGGCGCCGACCGGGGACGACTTCCTCGACGGTGCCCCAGATCGGGGGACCGTCCTCCGGAGTCATCGTTATGGCGCCTCCAGGGCGGGGGTCGATCGAGACATCACCTTCCATCCAGTCACCAACCAGGTTCTCGTCGGTGAGACGCTCCCAGACCGAGCCTGGGTCGGCGGGGAGGGTGACGGTCCGCTCGACGGTGATGTCACCGGCCAGCTCTTCGAAACGCTCTTCCTGCATACCTGCAACTTAGCAGTTGCGCGTCGTGTATGGTGATCCGCAACCGATGGGTTGCACAAAGGAGCCGATGATGCTGATTCCGACCGTGATAGAGCAGACGAGCAGGGGAGAGCGGGCATACGACATCTACTCACGACTGCTAGGGCACCGTGTCATGTTCCTCGGCCGGGCTGTCGACGCAGACACGGCCAACCTGATCGTCGCCCAGCTGATACATCTCGAGAGCGAGGAGCCGGACAAGGACATCGCCCTCTACATCAACTCCCCGGGAGGGGAGATGTCTTCGATGATGGCCATCTACGACACGATGCAGCACATCAAGCCCGAGGTGATGACCGCTTGCATCGGTATGGCCGCCTCAGCGGCTGCGGTGATCCTCGCCGCCGGGGCACCGGGAAAAAGGTATGTCCTGCCTCACGCCCGAGTGCTGATCCATCAGCCTCATCTGATGGGGGGCGGGCTAGAAGGCCAGGCGTCAGATATCGAGATTCACGCCAGGGAGATCGTCCGGCAGAAAGAGGAGATGAACGTCATCCTCGCTCGTCACACTGGTCAGACGGTCGAGACGATCACCCGAGACACAGATCGCGACCGCTGGCTGACCGCCGAGCAGGCGGTCGAATACGGCCTGGTCGACTCGATCATGGCGCCGAGCCGGGTGCCGGCAGGGTTGGGGTAGCACCGCTTACCTGAGGTTGGTCGGCCCATATCCGGGCCTACGTACCTCAGGTATCAGGAGGCCTTGGCCCCCCGGATCTCCAACCCATCGAGCAGGCGCATCGAGGCTTCGCTGATCTCGTGGACAGCCTGGTGGAAGACGTCCTCGTTGTGGCCGGCCGGTCGGCTGAATCCCGAGATCTTGCGGACGAACTGGAGTGCCGCCGCCTCGATCTCCTCGGTGGGAGCGGGGGTGGCGCCCTCCCTGAGTACTTTTATCGATCTGCACATGCATCCACGCTACCGCAGGCGCCGGCTTGCTCGTTGTAGACGCTCCACCTCGGTAGACGCGAGGGCGGAGGCGACAACCAGCGCCATCGGCACCACCGCTGTGACGATCGCACCCGAAACGAGCGCGCCGAGGAATACGAGGATCGCGGCGAGGGCACGCCCCGCCTGAAGCCGGTCTCGTCTCAGGAACTTCTTGGTCCGGCTGTCTACGAACGACACCGGTTCTAGCGGCTCGCGGAGCACAGCGATCAGGGCGAGCACACCCAACGCCGCCATCACGAGTGGATCGACGGTGGGCAGGGTCCGAGGAAAGGTACCGCTCAGGCTGGCCACGACCGATGATCCGATCGCCCCTGCCAACGCTGCGAAGAGGGCGGAGCGGTTGGGTTCTTCGGCCATCCGGGCGTCGATGTATATGGCCACAGCCAGCCCGAAGCCCATCACCCAGCCCAATGGCGTGTATGAGACGACAGTGGCGAGGACGGCCAGCCCGGCGAGATCGGTGGGAAGAGGGCGCCGCCCGGTGGTCTCCACCACCACCCTCGCCGACATCATCAGAGCGGTGAAGGGCAGGATGGCCGTTTCGAATCCAAACAGCGCCCAGACCCCACCGACGACGGCCAGTAGCAGAGCGGGGATCTGGCGATCGGGGTCGATCTCTCGGGCCAGCGCCCATGACAGGAAGGCAGTCCCAGCGGCCCCGATGGCCAGGAGTGGCTCTGCATCCTGCGCCAGAGTGAGGTAGGCACCGACGATCCCGGCGAGGGCAGACAGCGCGAGCACCGACCGGTTCCATTGGCTCTCCGGCTCGAGGGGTCGCAACACGTGAGATCGGAATCGCACAGGCCCATTCTGTGACGTGAATCCGGGAAACGACGGGATGGGAATACTCTGACGTCACGTGACCAAGCCGTTGGAGAGCATCCGCCGTCTCCCTGCAGTTGGCGTCCTCGCCGAACGACAGATGGGTGGGTTCCTCGCCATGTCCGCCCTGGTGGGCGTCGGAGTAGGTCTTGGGGCGGCAGCACTGATCTACCTCGTCGACTGGTTAGAAGAGTTCTTCCTCCCTTTCGCCATCGATCAGGGTCATCCCTGGATCTTCTTGACGGTCCCGACCGGCTTTCTGTTCGCCTGGTTCCTCGCCCGAAGATTTGCGCCGGAGGTCGCAGGAGACGGTGTGCCCGAGGCGGTAGCCGCTCTCGAAGTGCATAGCGGGAGGATGCGGGGCCGGATCATCCCGCTGAAGGTCCTGGCCACGGCCGCCACCATCGGAGTCGGCGGCTCGGCGGGACGGGAGGGGCCCATCGTCCAGATCGGCGCCGCTATTGGCTCGGTCATATCCCGTCGCTTCAACCTCGGGGAAGATCAGGTCCGGTCTCTGGTTGCGGCTGGAGCCGGTGCGGGGATCGGCGCCGCATTCAACGCCCCGATTGCCGGCATGCTCTTCGCCCTCGAGGTCATCTTGTCTTCGTTCGCGGCGCGGCACATGTCGGCCATCGTCATCGCGTCCGTTACCGCCGCGGTGACCAGCCGAACCATCGTCGGAGCAGAGCTGGAGCTGCAGACCGATGTGTACCGCCTGCAGGAGTTCAGTGAGCTGATCCTCTACGCCGGTCTCGCCCTTGCCATCGTCCTGATCGGTGTGCTCTTCCTGAACGGACTGGGCCGTCTCGACAGCTGGCTCCGCCCCCGCGCTCGGGCACTGGGCTTTGTGCGCCCGCTCATCGCCGCTCTGCTCGTCGCCGGGTTGATCTTTCTCGAGCCGAGGTTGTTCGGGACCGGTCAGACGGTGATCAACGGACTTCTCGCTGGTGATGTGGGCTCCTCGGTGTGGTGGACCCTGATCCTCCTTGCCATCGGCAAAGCCGTCGCCACCAGTCTCACCACCACTTCGGGCGCATCGGGTGGCGCCTTCATGCCGTCGCTGTTCATGGGCGCAGCCGTGGGAACCGGATTCGCCTTGCTCGTCGGGGAGATCTGGCCGTCTCCGATCGAATCGGGCGCTTTCGCCGTGGTCGGGATGGCCGCCATGTTCGCCGTGGTGGGACGAGCGCCACTCACTGCCATCCTGATGGTCTTCGAGGTCACCGGGGCCAGGGATTATCAACTGATCCTGCCTCTGATGCTCACCGCGACGCTCGCCACCTTTCTGGCCGAGCGATTCCATCCCGACTCCATCTATTCGATGATCCTCGACCATATGGGGATCAACGTGCGAAGGACTGGCGAGGTCGACCTCCTCGACACGATCCACGTTGGCTCGGTGATGGCCGCACAACCTCATGTTTGCGCCACCGGGGACTCCCTGGCCGAGGTGGAGGAGAGGCTGCACCGGACCCGATCACACGGCTTACCCGTGGTCGAGGACGGTCGTTTGGTCGGGATCATCACGCTCTCGGACATCGCCCGGGCCGGGTCAGGCCAGGACAGCGTGGGCAATGCCATGACCCACCGGCCGGCCACGGTGGTGCCGGGCACCCCGGTCTCCACGGCCCTGGAGCGCATGGCCGTGCTTGGTGTTGGGAGGCTCCCGGTGGTTTCCGAGGACGACCCGGAGCTATTGGTAGGAGTGTTCAGACGAGAGGACGCGGTCCGCGCCTATCACGAGGCGCTCACCTCGAGCACCGACGTCGAGTTGCAGCGGGCTCGCCTGGCTCAGCGCACCGACCCGGGCGCCGGGTATTACGAGTTCCGCGTCCCGCCGGGATCGATGGCCGACGGTCGCTCGATCCGGGAGGTCGCCTGGCCCGAGGGATCGACCCTGGTGTCGATCCGGAGGGAGCGAGAGGTCCAGGTGCCCAGCGGTGACACCGTCCTCCGAAAAGGAGACGTGGTGACAGCCTTCGGCACGATCACCTCCAAGGACCGGATGATCGAACGCCTCAACGCCGGCGCCGACGAGCCAACCGCCGAGATCTGGCTCGGGGACATGGAGGCTGTCGGGGATGACCAGGGTTCCGGGTCCGAGTCGGGTCCGTAGAATCATGGCGGTCGCGAGAGAGAGGGAAACTCGATGGAGGGTATAGGCCTGGCGTTTCTCGCCTTGATCGTCCTGGTCGTGATCGGTTTCAGCCTCTATCGGCAGCGACAGAGGGCGGCGAGCATGGATCTGGAGGACAAGTCCTGGCTCCGCGCACCAACCCCTGAGGTCGAGCCGACGATCCGCACGGCCCCGGTCCGGGACTTCCATGTTCATGGCCATGAGGCGAGGGTGTCCTTCGATGTCCCGCTGCCGGACGTCGAGGATCAGGTGCTGAACGAACTCCTCGTCGACGAGGCCATCGAGGTGGTGAGACAGAAGCGCCACACGCTCCCGATTGCCGACGTCACCGAGATCGTCGTGTTCGCCGGGAGAGACGAGGTCCGAGAGATAGGTCGCACCGCTCTTCCTTCACCCGGTCAACTGCCACCGCCGATGGAGAGCGAAGTCTTCAACCTGACCCACATTGCCCGGGACCCATTTGCTTCCCAGTTCGAGGTCGACCACACCGTCAGCTACGACACCGCAATCCGTGTTCCTTCCGATGAGTTGGGCCCACTGCGCGACGAGCTCAAAGTGCCTCTCGGCCTCGACCGGGGCCTGCGCGCCCGCGGTGTCGATCCCGACGTCGTGAGCGGCCCCGAGTTCGTGCTTGGACTGCTCGAGCTGTTCGGATACAAGGTGGCGGCGCAGGGCGAGCCCGACGTCTATATGGCGACCAAGGCCAACATCAACACGTTCATTCGCACCGAGAACTACCGCCCCGGCGAGCACCCCGAGCTGAGTGAGCAGACGGTGCGCAAGTTCGTGGCCGAGTTCGCCACATCCGGGGCAGACCGGGGCATGCTCATCAGCGACAAATACGGGCCTTTCGTCACGCACGACATCGAGGACAAGGACCGCCGGATCCGCTTCATCACGAGGGAGAGAAGCCAGGCGTTCATCGATTCGATGGCCCTCGGATGAATCCATCCTGCCTCGAACCAGACCATGGGTAGGATGTAAGAAAAGGAGGGCTACATTTGTTCAGCGGATTGAGAGCCCAAGAACTTCTCATCGTCTTGCTCATCGTTCTATTGATTTTTGGAGCGAGGAAGCTGCCCGACCTGGCCAGGTCCCTGGGGGCCTCTGCCAAGGAGTTCCGCAAGGGCGTGTCGGAGGGCTCCGAGGACGCTGCCGAGGCTCAGGCTTCGGAGGCACCAGTCGACGACAAGCCCGCTCCTGAGACGACTGCCCCGGACGCGCAAAAACCGGACTAGGCGCTGGAACCCAAACACGTCGCCGCGGCGTTGTTGAGCTAGGTCTCCGAGATGGAGTCCGTCCCACTCACCTGGGAAGAGGTTGCGCGTGTCTATGGACGGAAGATCTACAACTTCGCTTACCGGCTCACCGGGAACAGCGACGACGCTGCAGATCTCGTTCAGGAGGTTCTGCTCAGGGTCCGCAAAGGGCTCGCCGCCTACCAGCCGGGCAGCTTCGAGGGCTGGCTCTGGCGAATCACCAGGAACGCATTCCTCGACGAGGTTCGAAAGCGCAACCGGCGACCCACAGCCCCCTTTCCGGACGACATCGACAGGTGGGACCTGGCCAGCAGCCCATCGGCCGATGTCGAGTATTCCCGGATCTCGATCGGAGACGATGTCCAGAAGGCTCTGCTCGAGCTGCCCTACGAGTTCCGGGAGGCGGTTGTCCTTTGTGACATCGTCGGCCTTTCCTACGAGGAGATCGCTCGAGCCGTCGCGGTGCCGGTGGGGACGGTGCGGAGCAGGATCCACCGCGGCCGGAAACTCCTCAGGGAGTCGCTGACGTGAGCCACGCCGGCGAGCTCATCAGCGCCTATCTCGACGGAGAGCTGGCAAGGCAAGAGATCGACCAGCTCCAGGCGCATCTCGCGAGCTGCGGGAAGTGCGCCGCTGAGATGCAAGAGATGCAGTCGGTCCGCTCCGCCGTTCGGTCGCTCCCCCTTCTCGAGCTGCCACCAGGACTGATCCCAGAAGCCGATGCTGAAGTCGTGCCGCTGCGACGGAACAAGGGTTTCTTGGTCGGCGCGGCTGCAGCGGCCGTTGCCCTGATCATCGCCATTGCAGCCATCGTCACGCCGTCGACTCCCTCCGTCACCCTCGAGGAGTTGAACAGCCGCTACGGGGCCCGTGCTTCGCTCGATCCTGCGTTCGGGCCGGCCAAGGTGGTCGTCCCGGATCTGGGGGACATCCTCGAGTGAGACGAGCGATCGCCCTCGCCGCCGCCCTGGTGCTCCTTCCGGCCTCGGCAGCGTTCGCTGCGGATCTCGACGAGTTGCTCGATGAGAGCAGGGAAGCTGCATACACGGCCGAGCAGGTGATCACCTGCTCGACGCCTGATGGTGCTCGCAACGCGGTCATCGAGTTGAGCCAGGCCAGTGGTGAGCTGCATATCGGCGCTCCCGTGGCACCCGAAGTCGAAGTCGCATCTGGCTTGGGTGGCTGGACCCTGCTCCGTGAGGGAGCCGTGGTCAGCAGCGCCAATGTCCAGGGCGCGGGCGAGGAACCGGAGCCCCGCTACACGGTGGATGAGGGCACCGAGACCGATTACCTGGGCCGCGATGCGACGTTGTATCGGATGACCGGCGACGGGGTGGTCCGGGCCGAGCTGACAGTCGATGTCGAAGCCGGTGCCCTGCTTCGAGTGGTGACCTTCAACGCCGATGGAAGCGTCTTCTGCGAGCGACGCTTCGTCACATTCGAACCAGGGATCCCACCGGTCACAGACGGTGAGACCGCCCCCAGCGTCGAGTCTGCCGAGGCAGGTGTCGAGTCGAATCTTCCCGAGACGCTGGGGAACTTCGAGCGACTCGACGTCTACCAGGACGAGGAAGGGTTCACCTTCGCCTACTACTCGGATGGCTTCTTCTCGTTCGCCGTGTTCCAGACGCCCGCCATCGTCGCCGCCGGGAGCGGGTCATTGGTCACGGTCGGCGAGCAGCCCTACATCCGCTCTTCTGGCGCCGGCGATGTCACCTACGCCTGGGAGACGAGCTCCGGAGGCATGGCGCTCGTGGGAGACCTGCCACCCGACATGCACGAGGAAGTGCTGTCCGGTCTTCCTGCACCTGAGGATCCCGGTCTCTTCCGTCGGCTGTGGCGGAACCTGTTCGGCCAGATCGGGTCGGCTCGGCCGCTGTAGACGGCTCAGATCAGTCCGCCGGCGGCTTGTGCTCGATCACCCAGGTCTCAGCCAGGTGATAGGCGGCCAGACTCGACTCACCCAGGTTGGGTGTGGCCTCCACCATCTCCACAGGGCCGGTGGCATGGACATGTCCGGCGTGGGAGAACTGCTCCATTAGCGCTGGGTCCACGCCGCTCAAATAGAGCTTGCCTTGGGCTGCCCGGAGTGATTCCGAGTAGTCGCTGAACACCTTGAATGCGGTCGCCCCCAGCATCAAACGACCGCGGAGTCGGAGCACGACGACGGGTGCGGTGGCGGCGCCGATCTCGGGAAGGCGTGCCTGAAGTGTCCTCGCGCCGGCATAGAAGAGGCTTCCGTACACGTCGAGGAGTGTCACGGAATGGCTCGAAAGCCGATCGGGGGCAGGCCGCTCTTCGAACGATCCGTCGGGTTGGGGCACCAGCTCGACGACCCGCAGGTCGAGCGCCTCTTGGTTCAGCTGCAGGAGGAGTGAGATGATCACGCCCACCCCAACTGCCTGGGGGATCGACAGGATGAGGGTGGCGACAAAGGTGCCGATCAGGGCGATCCTCGAGGTGGGGCCGGTGCGGAGGATCGACTGGATCTGACCGACCCGGAACGAGCCGATGGCAGCCACGATCAGGATTGCGGCAAGTGACGGCATCGCCACCACGCCGACGACGCCTGAGAAAACGGCCAGGATCACCAGCATCCAGATACCGGAGAAGATGCTGGCCCAACGCCCCCGAGCCCCGGCACTGATGTTCAGGGCGGTCTGACCCACCGAGCCGCCCACCGCCATCCCCTTGAAGAAGCCAGAGGCGATGTTGCCTGCTCCTTGGGCGATGAAGTCCCGGTTCGGATCGGACATCGAGCCGTCGCGGTTTGGCGCCGACTCGGCTACACCGGACCCCTGGACCAGGACGATCGCCGCGATGGCGAAGGCGACAAGGATCAGGTCGCTGTTGATCAGACTGATGTCGGGTAGGGCAGGTAGGGGGATTCCACTCGGGATGTCACCGATGTCTTCGACCCTGGCCACGCTGTCGATTCCGAGAACCAGGACAGTGGGTATGGCCAGGCCGATGATGGAGGCGTAGGAGGCCAGCTTGGTTCTCCCAAGGGCGATGATGAGGACGATGGTGCCCAGACCCGCGAGAAGCGACGCGATATCGATACTGCCAGGGTGCAAGATCACATAGAGGCCCTTGGTCAACGAGGTGGCGCCTTCCGCGTCGACACCGGTCAAGTCCGGAAGTTGGCCGAAGACGATGTTGGCGCCGACACCGGTGAGGAAGCCGATCATCACTGAATGAGAGACAAACCGGGTGAATCGGCCCAGCTTGAGCACGCCGGCTATCACCATGAGGGCACCGGCGAAAATCACCAACAGGAACAACGAACCCGGCCGGTCCTCGGACGGGACAGTCGCCAGGAACGATCCCGCGGCCAGCGCCGACGCTGTCGTGGTCGTGATCACCATCAGCCGGGTGCTCGCGGAGAGACCACCCGCAATCGGGCCGGCGAAGCTGGCGTAGAGACCGAATACTGGGCTTACCCCGGCCAGCACCGCCGAAGCCATGCCGTCGGGGACGCTGCCGATGGCGCCGGGCAGGCCGGCCACGGCCTCCCGTTTCAGCTCACCAGGGCCGGGCCGAACGGACCGCCACCAGGAACTGAAGGGCGCCGCGAGTCGAGACGTCACTGTTCGTATCCTCGCAAACCGACGTCGATCATGTCGGTGACGACCTGGGCCACACACCGACGCTTGTATCACCTTCAGGCGGTGTCAACCTCACCCGGAGTGGGTGATCGGAACTATGTGATCGACTCCAGAGCAGGCAGATAGGCGGAGAACGGGCGCGCCTGACCCAGTGTGTCTGAGGCGATCACATCCCTGATCACGCCGTCCGAATCGAGGATGTAGGTCGTCCGCTTGGCGTAGCCAAATGTCTCATCGAACGTGTCGTAGGCCCGGGACACCTCGCCATGGGGCCAGTAGTCGGAGAGGATTGGGAAGTGGTAGTCGTTGTCCTCGGCCCAGTCCCGATTGGTTGCTCCAGCGTGCGTCGTGATCATGACCACGTTGGCGTCGACTCCGTCGAACGCCGCCCAGTTGTCCCTTATCTCGCAAGCCTCGGCCTCACAGGTCCGGGTGTGCGGGTATGGCATGAAAACGATCATCGATTTCTTGCCCTTGAGATCGTCCAACGAGATCCTGTCTCGGTTATGGCTGACCAGAGAGAAGTCGGGAGCCGGTGTGCCGACCGTCAGCGGCATCGCCCGCGCCGCATTCTCGAGACTGTTTGACCCGGATACGGGCCGGAGAACCTGAGGTTCGGGGAGGTTGGACTCACGTCCAACCATCCAGGAGCACGCGGGCTGCCCAGGCCGTCGGGTCGCGGAGCTCGGCGGCGCTGGGCATCCGGGTGGGATCGGACCAGAGAGTCTCCAGGGCGTCTTCCCCGTACCGTCGCTCGACCTCGAGGTTGAAAACGTCACCGAGGCGCGTCGCCTCGGGAGGGACCGGACCGACACCGATGGTCGGCGCGGCCTCGGTCGTCTCCCGCGCTTGGTCACGCAGGAGGGTGATCTCGTCGAAGTTCGGTGAGAGCTCGGCGATGGCCCGTCGGGCGAGGAGACGCCCGCACCCGGTTATGGCCCCTAGGAAGGCCTCCAATTCGAGACGTGGCGCCTCGGCCTCCTCGCCACCCATGAGGCCCTCCAGCCCGCCGGCGTCCTGGATTGCCTGCTCGATCGCCTCGGGATCCGATCCACCTGCCATCAGGCCGCTGAGCATGGTCGGATCGATCTTGACCGCATCGGCAAAGGCGGTGGAGAGCTGATGGACATGGTCATGGATCCAGGGAAGTTGCGAGACAGCTCTGAATGACACCTCGTTGGCCACGATCCACAGCCGGACTTCCTTCTCGTCGATCGCGCCGGAGCGTGTCATGGCCTCGATGTTGGGCACCACGATGCTGAGATTTCCCGGATGATCTTGGGGGAGGCCGGCGTCGAAGGATGCGACCACCCACGTCGACAGCGAACCGACGAGCGATCCGACCTGAAGCCCGATGATCGCCGGAGCCAGTTGGGCCATCAGCGGGGCAGCCGGTCCATCGGAGCCAACCGAGGAGGCGAAAGGCTCGACCAGCGAGCCATAGGACTCGAGGTTTCGCTCCGCCCACCCCCGGGCATCCAGGGGTAGCACATCGGGGGCGGGAACGACACGGAATGGGGCGATCTGCTCGATTCGGTACTCCGCGAGCCGGGCGAGCTCCCGGAACTCCTCGGCGGCCCAGGGCTCTACTGGCTCGGTCTCGCCGGACAGATGGCGGGCGACCTCGGCGGCCAGCTTCCAGTTGATCGGGCCGGGCTGATCGAAGAGATCGAAGAGCTTGGAGAAAAGGTCGTCGCTCACGGGCGGCTATCCAGGGTCAAGGCGAGCTCGACATCTGCATCGGCGCGAGTCACGGCCAGGGTGACCAGCTCGCCGGCGCGCCTGGTGCGAAGCTCGGTGAGAAGTGTGTCCATCGACGTGATCGGGACCTCGTCGAGCGCGGTGATCACGTCGTTGATCAGACCGCCTCCGAGGTCGTAGGCGGAGCCCGAAGTCACACTCGTCACCAGGACCCCGACCGGGTACTCCGCGCCGTCGGCCGCGGCGAGTGCGGTCTCGCCCTGGATCCCGAGTTGCGCATGGCTGACGACGCCGTCTTCGATGAGATCATTGGCGACATCGAGGGCAGTGTCGATCGGGATGGCGAACCCGAGCCCTTCGGCCCCCACATCGGAGACGGCGATCGCCGTCGTGATGCCCACCAGGCGGGCCGCGCTGTCGAGCAGGGCACCGCCGGACGAACCCCGGGTGATAGGCGCGTCGGTTTGGATGAGCCCGAACAGCGTCTCTCCTGACTCCACCTCCAACGATCGGTTGAGCGCGCTGACGATGCCGTAGGTGACCGATGGCCCGCCTTCGAGGGCCAATGGGTTTCCCACGGCGACCGCGCGCTCCCCGATGACGAGCAGGCCCGAGGAGCCAACTTCTATGGGTGTCAGGTCAGGGCGGGCGACCCGGAGGACGGCGATGTCGGTGAGGTCGTCCATGCCGATGATCTCGGGGACCCATCGTCCTCCGTCCGAGAACACGATGGCGAGCTGGTCCGCCTCGCTGACCACATGGTGATTGGTGATGATGTAGCCGTCGTCTGAGTAGACGACACCGCTACCGCCGCCCTCGCCCAAAGCGCTCGTTGTCTCGACGGCGATGATGCTGGGAATCGCCCGCAGCGCCACCTCGGTGGCGTTGCCCGTGTCGGCGATGACCGCCGGAGCCGTGGTGGGCGGGGGCACGGTGAGAATTGGCGGTGGCGGGTTGGTGGGCACCGGCGGCTCTTCGAATACGCCAGTGAAGCCGAGAATCGCCAAGGTCACGCCGGTCCCGAGGAGGGCTCCGCCGAAAACACCGAGAACGACCGTCCACATGTCCGGCCGGGCCCGGGTGGGTGCTCTCGTCGTCGGCGGGGGCGGCGCCGGCGGCGCCGGCGCCGGGTAGTAGTCGTAGCCGTCGGGGCTCTCTTCGGGCTCCTCCCACAGCTGCGGCCCGGGTGGGCCGATGTCGGTCATAGTCTTGGGATTCTATGGACGCCGCCAGTCAACCGATCAGGGTCTCGGTCGGGGCCGACCCGATCGACCCATCCACGCTGGTCAATGAAGTCGGCCGGCCCGACTCCGGAGCCACCGTGCTCTTCCTGGGGACGGTGCGCGACCACTCATCGGCGAGGTCGGGTGTCACCCACCTCGAATACGAGGTCTACGCCGAGTTGGTGGAGCCAAAGATCCTCGAGATCGTTGAGGATGCTGCGGCCCGATGGCCGATCCTGGGGGCCGCAGTCGAGCACCGCTCCGGCACGGTGAGTCTGGGGGAGGCCTCAGTGGCGGTGGCGGTATCCAGCGCCCACCGCGATGACGCGTTCGCCGCGGCCCGTTTCATCATCGACGAGCTCAAGACCCGGGCGCCGATCTGGAAGAAAGAGCACTGGCCCGGCGGGTCGGAGTGGAGCGCAGGCTCGTAGGAATCAAATTTGATCGAACCGGCAAAGTTCGGTTCCAGCCGATATTGTCGGGTCGTCTTTGAGGAGGACACCGGATGACGACCGTCCTGGAGCGAGCCGGCGCGCCGTCGGCTGACGTCGGTTTCAAGACACCGCCCGCCTATGTCAGGGAGTGGGCTCAGGATCATCCGGAACGCGTGGCGATGCGGGAGAAGGACTTCGGGATCTGGCAGGAGATCACATGGTCCCGGTACTGGGAATCCGTTCTCGAAGCCGCTCACGGTCTTCTGGCTCTAGGCGTTTACGAGGGCGATCGCGTCTCGATCCATTCCGAGGACCGTCCCGAGTGGGTGATCCTCGACATGGCCACGGTCGCGGTCCGGGCCATCACGGTGGGCCTCTACCCGACCAACCCCGCTGCCGAGGTCGAATACCTCCTCTCCGACTCGGGAGCTGCGGTGCATCTGGCCGAGGACCAGGAGCAGGCGGACAAAGTGATGGCAGTCATCGACTCGCTGCCTGACCTGCGCAAGATCATCCACATCGAGCCACGTGGCTTCCGCAAGTGGCGTGACGACGAGCGCTTCATTTCCTGGGAGGACTTCCTCGAGCTCGGCCGTGGCCATCGAGAAGCCAACCCAGGAATGGTCGAACAGATCATGGCCCAGGCGACCGGGGACGATGTGATCACCCTGGTCTACACCTCGGGCACCACCGGGCCGCCCAAGGGCGCGATGCTCACCAACTCCAACTTCGCCTTCAACGCCGACGTGTTGATCTCAGTGGAGAATCGCACCCCGGATGGCAAGCCGATCGGTCCTGATGACCTCATCCTCACCTATCTGCCACTGTGTCACGTGGCCGAGCGCATCTTCTCCACCTGGTCGTCGGTGTCCCGTGGCCCTTCCCTCAATTTCGCCGAGTCGATCGAGACCGTGCAGCAAAACCTGCGAGAGATACAGCCCACGATCTTCTTCGCGGTGCCGCGGATCTGGGAGCGGATCCACGCCTCGATCGCCATCAAGGGCCGGGACGGCACCCGGTTCAAGCGGTTGTGGTTCGGGATCGGGATGAAGCTCGCCAGACGCATCGGCGACCTCAGGGTGGCCAACGAAGGCGACCACACCGCACTCAGCCGGTTCCTCTATGCGATCGGATACCCGATCGTGTTCCGGGCGATCAAGGAGCGGATCGGCCTACGCCGGGTCCGCTACGCCGCCAGCGGGGCCGCGCCAATCGCACCCGAGGTCTTGCGCGACTTCCTCGGGATGGGAGTCCCGCTCTTCGAGCTCTACGGGATGACCGAGAACTCCGCAGTGGCGACGTGCAACTTCCCGGGGGCCAACAAGGTCGGGACAGTCGGGGTGCCCTATCCGGGGACGGAGCTGCGCATCGATGAGGCGACCGGCGAGATCCAGACCCGGCATCCTGGTGTGTTCAAGGGGTACTGGAACAAGCCGGAGAAGACGGCCGAGGCGTTCACCGAGGACGGCTGGCTGAGGACGGGCGACGTCGGCGAGTGGGTGGATGGCACCCACGTCAAGATCGTCGACCGGATCAAGGACATCATCATCACCTCGGGCGGGAAGAACGTCTCGCCGTCCGAGATCGAGAACTCCCTCAAGGTCTCACCCTTCGTCAAGGAGGCGATGGTGATCGGCGACGGTCGCAAGTATCTGTCTGCCCTGATCGCCATCGAGTCGGACGTGGTCGGTGACTGGGCAACCAGACGGCAAATCCCTTACACGACCTACCGCGATCTGACCACGAAGCCACAAGTCATCGAGCTCATCCAGGGTGTCGTCAATGAGGCCAACGAGAAGACCTCACATGTCGAGAGCATTCAGAAGTTCCGCTTGATCCCCAAAGAGCTCGACCACGAGGACGGGGAGCTGACCGCTACTCAGAAGCTGAAGCGGACCTCGATGACTTCGATGTTCGGTGGCTTGATCGAGGACATGTATCGGTCGTGATCACCGGTCTCGTCGTCCTGGCGCAGGCAACGGCGGATGGAAATGCCTTTGCACAGATGCTCGTCGGCGGGATCAGTTTTGGGGCCATTTACGCCCTTCTGGCCATGGGCTTCGTGATCATCTTCAAGGCGACATCGGTGATCAATTTCGCTCATGGCGCCCTCACGGGCCTTGGCGCCTTCCTCGTTGTCGCCTTTGCCACCGTCCTCGACTTCCCGGGTCGTTTTCTGACCTCTTTTCCTGAGTGGGCGCAATGGACCGCCAACGTCCTGACCGCCTTCGCGGTCGCCGCATTGTTCGGGGTGCTGATAGAGCGCGTCTTCCTCCGGCCGATGGTGGGAGAGGCCCTGTTCGCCGTCGCCATCGTGACCCTTGGTATCGACATCGTCGTGAGGACCATCACCAACGACTTCATCGGGACCCAGCCCCGTCCGGTCGGAGCGCCGTGGGGGCTGAATGTCATCGACCTGGGGTGGGTGATCATTGCCTGGTCAGAGGTCATCCAGATCGTCGTGACGATCGTCTTGTTGGTTGCAATCGCAATGTTCTTGCGGACCCGGACCGGGGTTGCGATGCGCGCAACGGCCTTCGATCAGGAGACAGCTCGGGCCCAAGGGGTGAACGTGGGAAGGGTGTTCTCGGTGGCCTGGGCGATCGGTGCGTTTCTCGCCGCCGTCGCTGGTCTCTTCTACTCGGTGTTTCCTCGGCGGGCCACGGGTGTCGACCAGGCCACGGCATTCATAGCCTTTCGCGCGTTTCCAGCCGTGATCATCGGCGGGCTCGACTCGATACCGGGTGCGGTGGTGGGGGGCTTCGCAGTGGGGATCGCCGAGTCGGCGGCCAACACCTATCTGGGCTTCGAGTTCCTCGGCAACGGCTTCCCCGGGATCGTCGGCTACCTGCTGATGATGGTGGTGTTGCTCATCCGCCCCTACGGCCTGTTCGGGACCCCGGAGATAAGGCGAGTATGAGAGGCAGGCCCCTCCTCTACACGAGTTACGAGGCGGACCAAGGTCTGCTCAACACCACGTCGAAGAAGGTGATGCTCGGTCTCTTTCTCCTCGTTCTCGTGTCGATTCCTTTCCAGGTCATCCCCGGGCTGAAGTTCCTGGGCCAGAGCGACTGGCTCCGCCTGCTTTCGACCACCGCGATTTTCGCGATCGGGGCGCTCGGGCTGAACATCCTCACCGGTCTCGCCGGCCAGGTCTCACTCGGGCACGCCTTCTTCATGGGGGTTGGCGCCTATACAGCGGTATGGCTCGGTGGCCCGGTGGACGGACCGCTCCTCGGGCTCGGGCTCCCGATCTGGATCTGGCTCCCCGCGGCCGGGATCGTGGCCGCGCTGATCGGAGTGGCCGTGGGGCCAACCGCGGTGCGGGTGCGTGGCCTCTATCTGGCCATCGTGACCCTGGGGCTCGTCTTCATCGGTGACTATCTGTTCCGGAACTGGACATCACTCACCGGGGGGGCACAGGTCGGTCGGGATTTCCCGCCGCTCGAGTTCCGGTGGTGGAAGGAGGAGTCGCCGGTGATCGACTTCACGACACCGAGCGTCTGGTTCGGAGTCGAAGTGTCGGGCATCGCCAAGACCTTCTTCTTCCTCGCCCTCCTTGCCGGTGTCTACACCCTCCTGGCCAAGAACCTGCAGCGAACGAGGGTGGGCCGGGCGTTCATGTCCATCCGGGACCGCGACATCGCTGCGGAGATCATGGGGGTGAACGAGTTTGCATACAAGCTCCTCGCCTTTGGGATCTCGTCGTTCTATGCCGGGATCGCAGGTGCGTTGCTCGCGTCGTTCCTGACCCGCGTCATACCCGAGCAGTGGAACCTCTTCCTCTCAGTGCAGTTCATCGCGATCATCCTCATCGGAGGCGCGGGCACTGTCACAGGGGCCCTGCTCGGATCGGCGTTCGTCGTCCTCCTGCCCAGGATCGTGCAGAACTTCACCCTGTGGCTGCAAGCGCTCGCCCTCGAAGGCGAGGGGATTCTCGGGGCGATTGCCAATGTGTTCATAGCGACCTCACCGACGGACTTCGGGTTGATCAATACCATGGCCGGCGTCGGCCCCGGGCTCTCCGTCGCCCAGTTGAACCTCGTCCTATACGGTCTTCTGATCATCGGGTTTCTCATCTTCGAGCCGCTCGGCTTGTTCGGGATCTGGCTCCGCATCCGCAACTATTGGAAGGGTTGGCCGTTCACCTATTGAGCGGTCACGAGAGGGCTCGTGCCCTCACAAGTAACAGAGGAGGAAGGAACGAATGAGAAGAAAGCCCCAGTGGCTGGCTCTGCTCTTGGTTCTCGGTCTGATTCTCGCCGCCTGTGGTGACGGCGGGGGTGGCGACACCACCACGACCGCGGCCGCAGAGGAGGAGCCCACGACCACCGCGGCCCCGGCAGAGGAGACCACTACGAGCGCGGCCGAAGAGGCTGCGGGCGATGTGGCAACGGACGTCGGAGTCGACCTCGAGGCGGGGACGATCACCATCGGGCTCCTGTCCGATCTGAGCGGCCCGTTCGCCCCGCTGGTCCAGGTCATCGTCGCCGGTCAAGAGATGTATTGGGCCGACGTCAACGCCAATGGCGGGATCGGTGGTCTGCAAGTGCAGATCGAGACCCGCGATACCGCGTATGACCCTGCCCAGCATGTCCAGCTCTACGAGGAGCTCAAGACGCAGGTTGTGGCCTTCGGCCATTCGACCGGTTCACCACAAACCATGGCCATCAACCCACAACTCCAGGCTGACGGGATCCTGGCGATCCCCCTCACGTGGTACTCGGGTTGGTCCGACCCTGCAATCAACGCCAATCTCGTGCCTCATGGTGTGCCTTACTGCATCGAGGCAATGAACATGATCGAGTACCTGACGCTTCAGGCTCCCGATGCGACCACGATCGCCATCGCATCGAGTCCCGGCGACTACGGCGAGGACTCGAACGCAGGTGCCCGAATAGCTGCCGAGCAGCTCGGGCTCGAGATCGTGTACGACGGCACCGGGTTGATCAACCAGGCGGACGAGGCCACGTTGACCGAGGTCGCGGGCGGGATCGCCTCGTCAGGAGCTGAGCTGGTGTGGGTCACCACATCGCCGACTCCGTTCGGGTCGATCTACGGCCAGGCCCTTGCTGCCGGATTCTCCGGAGCCCTGTGGTCGGGCGCGGGCCCGACGTGGAACCCTGCACTGGTGGCACCAGATTCCGCGATCTCCGAGCCGCTGTCGAATGACTTCTACATCTCGGCGTACTACGCACCGTGGGCCGCCGAGTCCGAAGGCAATCAGGCGGTGCGCGACCTGGTGACCGCAGCCGGTGCGGATCCACTCGACTACTACGCCGAGGGCGTCATCGAGGCGACGATCCTGCATCAAGCGTTGCAGACCGCCTATGACGCCGGAGACCTGACCCAGGCCGGAGTGCTGGCCGCGGCGAAAGGACTCGAGTCGGTCACGTTCGGCGGGCTCGCCCCCGACGAGACCTACGTCGGCGAGCCCAACGAGCGGGTGCAGCGGGCGCAATTCATCTCGCGTCCCGATCCGGCGGGTCTGGCCGACGGCACATCGACCGGGTCCACGCTGGTGGAGTCGAACTACACCTCGCCCATTGCCGAGGCGTTCGAGTTCAACGAGGCCTGTTTCAGCCTCGGCTGAGCAGGTGTTGATGGTGGCCCCGCTCTGGGGCCACCATCACTCCTTCGAGATCGGTGTCATCGAATTGCTTGCCGTAGAGAACCTCGAAGTCGTCTACAACGACGT
>JALDXP010000007.1:0-24490 GCA_032154885.1 Actinomycetota bacterium | reverse complement strand
CGTCGCCCCCGCCGATGTCCCGGGCGAGTTGGGCGACCCCTTGACCGAACTCGCGCCCGTCCGTTCCTCTGTTGGTGCCGATGTTCTCGGCGATGTAAGTGAGCAAGGCCGAGACACGAATATTCGCGGTGGCGGCCGCGTCGGCGGTGTCCTGAATGTGGACGAGATGTTCGGTGGCAACAGTGAGCCCACTGAGCGCTACGGTGGCTGACTCTCCAGGATGACCGCTCAGCGCTTCAATGCCATGAGCCAGGGCTTCGTCCGATCGACCGCGCACTGCCATCAGGACCGCTTCTTCGAGCCGTTCGTCTGTTGAGCCCGAGCCGATGCCCAGCCGCTCGAATGCTCGATCGAGACCGTAGAGGGCATCGCCGGGCCCGGCACCGTCGGCGGCGAGCGCCGCCCCGGCCGTCCCCGACATCAGAAGGACCCCCATCGCCAATGTTGCCAGACGAGGGGCGAGACCATGCTGGCCGGCCACACGAGGTCGCCGCAGAGTGGTGACCGCTGTGCCGGCGGACTGCGTCGCTATCACGGCCGACCCGGCACTTCTGGCGAATTGCGCAATTTCCGACTCGGATGGTGCTGTCGCCCATTCAGTGCGGATCATCTCCACGACCGGGGCCAAATGTGCCAGTCGGCCTTCCTCGATAGGCGTGCCGGCTAACAGCAGCTCGATTTCCCGATCGACGACGTTCGTTGTCGGCATTTCACCCAAGTAATCGCCGAATGGTCTCATCGGGTTACCCCGCTGAGGTCGAGATGCTCGCTGATGGCGAGCAAGCCCCTTCGCTGCGCGGCCTTGACGGCACCAACCCTCTTTCCGAGGACCGAGGCTGTCTCCTCGAGCGTTAGCTGGCCGATGATGCGGAGGGCGAGAACATCTCGTTGACTCTCGGAGAGCTTTTCGAAAGCCGTCTGTAGCTCGATGGTGGTCAGTCGATTCAGCGCCTCTTCCTCGACGTCTCCTCCCGCCCCACCCGTGCGGATTGACAGATTCGTGGTTTCGGGACGACGTTGACCCGCCCTCCGCGAGTCGATCAGGCGTCGGTGGGCTATGACGAAAACCCAGGATCGAAAGGCTGACTCGTCGCCGTCGAAGGTTGAGATGTTCCTCGCAATTTGGAGGAAAGTCTCCGAGGTCAAGTCGTCGGGCTCCGCCGCCCCCCGATTGGCGAGATACCCGGACACGGTCCCGGCCAGGTCGCGGTAGATCGCAGCCCAGGCCCATTCCGCCCCGTTCTTTGCGGCTCGAAGCCTCGTCTCGAAATCGTGGTCTCGAGGGTTGCCGATTCTGGGATGAGGTGAGGACATGAGTTCGTGATTGGTGGACCAGGCGATTCCACCTAAGGGCTGCTCCGGAGGGAGAATGGTGTGTCCCTTTTGTATCGACAGGCCTGGCGCTGTTCTGAGCAATCATCGCTCTACCGGGAACTTTTGAGTAACCCTCTGTCGGTCGCGGGCGATTACGTACTCGAGGAGTCACGGGGAACTCCGTGACTGGGGGGTGTTTGGTGTTTTTCAACAGGGGTGGGGGCCATGACCGAGGCGCGAGCTTGGTCGAATTCGCCGTGGTCGCGCCGCTCCTTTTTCTCCTTTTATTCGGCGTCATCGAGTTCGCGCGGTTGGGGCACGGGTTCACGACGGTCTGGACCGCGGCTCGCGAAGGAGCGCGGTATGCCACGACAGTCGGTGACAACGACAACGATGGGCTGCCGAACTACCTCGATTGTGCCTCGATCACCGAGGCTGCCCTTGACAAGGTCATCGGTATGAGCCTTGCCACAAGCGACGTCAGTATTACCTTCTCCGACCTGGCCAGTGCCCCTGTCGCCGATTGTGACCCGGCGACTCCTCTCCCGGCGCCCTCCCCTTCGGGGTCGACCAACATCGACAACGGGTTCGGCGTCCAGGTCGAGGTCGAGGGCACGTTCAACGCCATTGTTCCGCTTCTGTCGTCGTTCCTCGACGGCATCGATCTGACCTCGAGCCAAAACCGCTCGGTTTTCAAGGGAGTCGTGGGTGGTTAGACATCGCTCTTCCGACCGGGGCGCTGCCGCGGTGGAGATGGCATTCGTGACCATGTTCCTCCTCGTCCTCCTCCTGGGAATCGTCGACGTCGGCAGGGCCATCGTCGCCAACATCTCCGTCCGTGATGCGGTCCAGGACGGTGCCAGCTATTTCGCCTACACCGAGAACGCCACCGCCGCCGATGTCGAGGCGAGGGTGCGGGCTGCAGTCTCCTCACCCGATTTGAGCACAGCCGCCACCGCCGTCGCCGTGTACTGCGAGCCCGACCCGCGTGACCTCCTCGACGGGTCACGGATACGCATCGATGTCACGCACGACGTCGACATGATCACTCCGATCGTGGGGCCATTTCTCGGCGGGGAGATCACCCTGAGCCCGAGTTCCGACGCAGACCGATTCTTCGACTTCTGCCCTACCGACGCATTGGCATTCCCCGGACCATGACGATTAACGCAGACACTCATTCGGAGAGAGGTGCCGCAGCCATTCTGGTTGCCATCTCCCTCCTCGTTCTGGTGGGCTTCGCAGCCCTGGCCATCGACGGGGGCCTCGGATTCGACCAACGACGGGGTACGCAGAACGCAGCAGACAACGCCGCCCTGGCCGCCGCCTGGGAGGCATGCAACCCCCGGGAGGCCGCCGCACCGGATCCGGTGGGGTCGGCCCTGGCCGTCGCCGCCGATAACGGCTACGACGACAACGACCCCGAGGTCGTGGTGACCGTCAACAAACTCGACGACACCGAGTACGAGGTGATCATCCAAAGGGTCAACGACACCACGTTCGCCGGGCCCGGGGTGGGTTCGGAGACACTCACCGTGGTCTCGCAAGGCGTGGCAACCTGTGAACAGGAGCCCTTCCTCGGGGGCTACGCCATCTTCGCCGGTGCCGAGGCCTGCGCGTCAGGCGGTGCCGTCGAGCTGGATCTGAGCGGATCGACCAAGACGGTCAACGGTGGGATCTTCTCAAACGGCGACCTGAAGATCACCGGCTCCGACGCGGCGGTATCAGGGTCGATCGAGTACCGGGGCACTTTGAACACCAACGAAGCGGATGTCGTGGCCAGCGCCGAGAAATACTTCGGTTCGCCCAAGGAGTATCCGCTAGACCTCGAGATCGCCGAGTTCCGGCCGGGCGGGCCCCGAGAGGCGGCCAATCCGAGCAACTACTTCGACTCACCCCCAGGGGTCAGCATCGACAACGGATGGATGGTCTCCAGCGGCTATGCGACGGGGAACAACTCCAGCATCGTGATCACCCAAGCGGGAATCTATTACTCGCCGAAGACCGGCAACAACGCGATAAACCTCAAGGGCGTGAGCACGGCACCGGGCGTTACGGTCACATTCGTCTCGGAGGGTGAGATGCACGTCATCGGCAGCGCCGACCTGACCGGGTACGCACCTGTCGCCTCGGGTGGCTATTCCCCGTTGCTCATGTTCTCCAATGCAGGCAGCCCGCCTGCCTGCAACGTCAACGCCATCCAGTTCAGTGGCAGCGGCATCAGCTGGAGCGGTCTTATGTTCGCCCCGAGGGGCGAGATCCAGATGTCGGCCTCGTCGAATGTCTCGGTGTTCGGGAGCATCATCGCTTACACGGTCGACGTCTCAGGGTCGAACTTCGAGATCAATTGGCAGGACGACAGTTCGGGGGCGCCCCGCTTCATTGTCGAGCTCCAGAGCTGACGTTGACTCACCGGGCCCAGTAGAGAAAGGCGACTTGCTGGGCGGTGAGAGCGGTTCCCGAGTAGACAGTGATCTCATCGAGTGAGGCCATGAATGGCCGGTTCTGGGCAGTGGCCGAATCGGTGCCCGGGTCGTTGCCCCCTCCCCACTGATCACCCCAGCCCGACAGGTTGCCGCACCCGGCCCGCCACCACCCGTTTTGCGTCTCGGCGACGGTGTTGGTGTTCGTGTCGACCTGCACCCCGTCGATATAGAGCCGCATCCCGGCCGAGCTCTGCGTCCCGACCGCCATGTGCCATAGGTTGTTGTTCAGACCGGTCCCTGAGCTGAGGCCGATGTGTGCGCCGTTGTAAACGCCGAACCAAACTCGGCCCTGGCCGTCCATGTACAGGTGTCGGTCGTAGGCGCCGGCGGTCGGGGCGGAGACACCGGTGCGGGGGCGTTCGAAGCCGAGCATCTTTCCGCCAGTCGCGTATCCGTTCGGGGTCCGGAACCAGGCGATGACGGTAAAGGTCTGTGGGGCGCTGATATCGGTGGTCGAGGTGGTGTTGATGCAGGAGCTCGTCGTGAGCAGTTGAACAGCCCGGTCCGGAGTGTCGGTGACGAGCCCACCATCGGCGAGCCTGGTGAAGTTGGCGGCAGCGCCACTGGGGGAGTAGGTCCCGGTGCGGTTGTTGCCCGAGGAATCGGCTGCTGTGGCCGCCGTGCCGGTCTCATCCAGTTTCCAATACAGATACGGGCTGAGGTTGTTGACCTCGGTGGTGTAGCTCCAGTTGGGGATCGTCCAGCTGTCGCCGGTGTTGGCCGTGATTGCGGAAAAGGCAGCGGTGCTGGTGGGGACGCCCTCGCCGCGGAAGCCAAAGGTTGCTGCGATTGCCAGTATCAGGATCGGAGTTATCGATGGGGCGCTTCGGGTGAGGAGCCGCTTGGGGTCGGCCGGCTGGTGCTGGTCGATCCGCCGCTGCCACGGCCGTCGTCCATGGTTGTCGGGCTCGTAGTCGAGGACGGTGGCCACGACGGCTCCGACGAGGATGACGAGGTGCATGAGGATCGGGAGCCAGTCACCGGTCAGGAACCACACCACAGGTAGACCGACGAACTGCACCAAGAGGCGCCCCAAGCCGGTGACAGACTCTCGGGGGACATGGACACTGTCGGGTGTCGGGTTGGCGTCTCCCTGTGTCACCAGGGAACCGTCATCGTCGATCGAAACCAACCTGTGGGTGAGGATGTGACCCTCGCGGCCAGGGTTGTCGAAGGTGATGACCTTCCCCACCGAGTCTTCGATGACCGGGTCCGGCGAGGCGAGCACGACATCGCCGGCGCTGATGCCCGGCTCCATCGACCCGGTGACAATGACGTAGGAGTGCCATCCGAAGAGGATTGGGATCAGGGTGACGGCCATGCATGCTGCCAGGAACCACAGCCATGCTCGTCCCAGGATTCCGGCAGCGAGTCTCACCCTCGAGTAGGGCTCGGGAACGTGGATCTCGCTTCGGATCGGGTCGGTGATCGTGGTCATGTCGTCGCTCTGCTGGCTTCCTCTGAACGTCGCCGGCCCCGGCCCCGGGTGTCGGGCGCCGGGGCCGGCTCGATCAGATCAGTTGCCTGCCGGGATCAGTTGATCTCCCAGTTCAGGTTGGCCACTGCCGATGAGCTCTGGACCGTGTTGTCGGCTGCGCTGTTGATCGTCCATCCGATTCGGTAGACGATCCGCTGCGTCCCACCGGCCACAGCGACGCCGGTGGCGGCCGCATAAGTGGTCGGCATCGAGTTCAGAGTGCCATTGAAGGTGGCGCCGCCGGTGCCACCGGTGTAACCGGTGCAGTTGGCTTGGACGTTGGTGGCTGGCGTGGCGACCACCGCGTCGACGGTCACGTCGATCACTGCCGCCAGGGCGGCGCTGTTGGTGCCAGTGATGGCGCCGCGGTAGAGGCGGAGGTTGCCGGCCAGCGATCCACCGGAGTTGACCGTGATGCACTTGAACCCCGTGTCACCTGGCTTGCGGTTGCTCTCGGTGAACAGCGCCGCGGTGCTTCCGGCGTACACCGTGCCGCCACCATTGTTGGTGAGGACCAGGCTGCCGGTGCTCCAGGTGTCGTTCGTGTTGTCGGTGGTGGCGCTGAAGGCCGCGTTGCTGCCCTGCCAGATGAGGAGGGCGGCCACCAAGAGGGCGGCGAGGGGGGTGATGGCCCTGAGCGCCCGTCTCCGTCGGCGATCGGCGGTGTCGACGCCGTATGCCATCTTGTAAGTCATTGTCTGAGCCCTTTCCTTCCGTCTTTACGTGTGCTTGATCTTTCGGTTGCGTGACTAGACACGGTCATGGGCCTGCCGACCCAAACCGCCATAGGCCGTCGGACCTATCCCGGATACACTCGACGTGGTGCCCCACAGCGCCCCGGCCCCAACCAGCCTGCTCAGTGAGGACGACCTACATCTCTGGAACGAGGGGACCCACTACCGCCTCTACGAGAAACTGGGCTCCCATCGGATAGAGGGGGGCGTCCAGTTCGCAGTCTGGGCCCCCAACGCCGATTCGGTTTCGGTAGTCGGGGATTGGAACGGCTGGGACCCTGCCACCGACAGCCTCGACCCGCGAGGCGTCTCCGGGATATGGGAGGGATTCGTCGAGGGAGTGGGTCAGGGCGCCGCCTACAAGTACCGGATTGGCAACGGGCGCTACGTCGGGGAGAAAGCCGACCCGTTTGCGGTCCACACCGAGACACCGCCCAAGACAGCCTCCAAGGTCTGGGATCTGGATTACGTATGGGACGACGCGGAGTGGATGGGGAACCGTGCTTGGCGAAGCACCCTGGATGCCCCGATGGCCGTGTACGAGATGCATCTCGGTTCGTGGCGTCGGGGGGAAGGGGGACGTCATCTCACCTATGTGGAGCTGGCCGAGCAGCTCCCGGCGTACCTCTTGGATCTCGGGTTCACCCATGTCGAGCTCATGCCGGTGATGGAGCACCCGTTCTACGGCTCGTGGGGCTATCAGACCACCGGCTATTTCGCGCCGACCAGTCGCTACGGCTCCCCTCAGGATTTCATGACTCTGATCGATGCCCTCCATCGGGCGGGGATCGGGGTGATCCTCGATTGGGTGCCATCGCATTTCCCCACCGATGGGCACGGCCTAGGTCTCTTCGACGGGACCCATCTGTATGAACACGCCGATCCGAAGAAGGGCTTCCATCCCGACTGGGATACGTACATCTTCAACTACGGACGGGCGGAGGTGCCTGCCTTCCTCATCAGCAATGCCCTGTTCTGGCTCGATCGCTATCACGCCGACGGCCTCAGGGTCGACGCGGTGGCTTCGATGCTCTATCTCGACTACTCGCGCCGAACGGGCCAGTGGATTCCGAACCGGCATGGGGGCCGTGAGAACTTGGAGGCGATCGCATTCATCCGGCGGCTGAACGAGGTCGTTTATCAGGAATATCCGGCCATTCAGACCGTCGCCGAGGAATCGACCTCGTGGCCCCTGGTATCGAGGCCGACATTTCTCGGCGGCCTCGGATTCGGGCTCAAGTGGGACATGGGATGGATGCACGACACACTGGTCCACCTCTCACGCGAGCCAGTGCATCGCTCCTTTCACCACCACGAGCTGACCTTTCGGGCGGTGTACGCGTTCAGTGAGAACTTCATGCTCCCCATCTCTCATGACGAGGTCGTCTATGGCAAGCGCGCCTTGCTCGAGAAGTTCCCCGGGGACGACTGGCAGAAGTTCGCCACTCTTCGTCTTCTCCTTGCCTACATGTGGTCCCAGCCGGGAAAGAAGCTCCTTTTCATGGGCTCTGAGATCGCCCAGCGCTCGGAGTGGTCCCATGACGACCAACTCGACTGGCCGCTCCTCGAGGTGCCGCCTCACCGCGGGATCCACCGGCTAGTCGCCGATCTCAATCGGGTCTACGCCGAGGAGCCGGCCCTTCATGAGCTCGACTGCGATCCGAACGGCTTCGAGTGGGCGGTGCCCAACGACGCGGCCAACAGTGTCCTGGCCTACTTTCGACGGTCAGGGGCCGGCGATGTCCTGCTAGTCGCAGTGAATCTCACACCTGTGCCCCGCCAGGCCTATCGCATCGGCGTGCCCGGTCCCGGTAAATGGGTCGAGATCCTGAACACCGACGCCGATCTTTACGGAGGTAGTGGGCAAGGCAACTTGGGAGGGGTCGACACCGGTCCACTGGCAGTGCCCCACCACGGCCTCCCCCAGAGCATCGACCTCACACTCCCGCCGCTCGGCGTGGTCATACTCCGTCATGAACCGATGCCGGGGAAGAGCGGCTAGGCCCCTGGCGTTCCTAGGTTGACTCCGCTGTGAGCAAGTTCGTCTGCATTCACGGGCACTTCTACCAGCCTCCCCGGGAGAACCCTTTCACCGGGAAGGTGGCGGAACAGCCCTCGGCCGCTCCATGGCACGACTGGAACGAGCGCATCACCGAGGAGTCTTACGCCGCCAACACTCGAGCGCGAATCCTCGACGGCAACGGCGAGGTCACCAGGACGATCAGCACCTACGAATCGCTCAGCTTCGACTTCGGACCGACCCTGCTCAGCTGGCTCGAAGAGTTCCACCCCGAGACCTACCAGGCGATCATCGACTCGGACGATGCTTCGGCCCGGAGGTTCGGCGGTCATGGCTCGGCCATGGCCCAGGCCTACAACCACTCCATCCTCCCGCTGTCCAACCGACGCGACAAAGTGACCCAGGTGCGTTGGGGCATCGCCGACTTCGTGCATCGGTTCGGTCGGCGCCCGGAAGGGATGTGGCTCCCGGAGACGGCGGTCGACACAGAGACTCTCGACATCCTGGCCCGGGAGGGGATCACATTCACCGTGTTGTCCCCGTACCAGGCTGCCGCGGTCGAGGGCATCGACGGGTCCTGGTCGGATGTAGACGGGGCGAGGATCGACACCCGAGTCCCCTATCGCATCGATCTGGGGGAGGGTCGATCGGTTGTCGTCTTCTTCTACGACGGGCCGCTCTCTCGTGAGATAGCGTTCGATGGCCTCCTCGAAGACGGCAGAGCGCTGGCGCACCGATTGATCTCGGCGGTAGGGGAGCCCGGGATCGGCCCTCGGTTGGGCCATGTGGCTACCGACGGTGAGACCTACGGCCATCATCATCGGCACGGGGAAATGGCCTTGGCTGTCGCCCTGGAGACGATCGACGCGGATCCTGAGGCGAACCTGACCAACTATGCGGAGTTCCTGTCTCTCGCCCCGCCCACCTTGCGTGCCGCGATCATCGAGGACTCATCGTGGAGCTGTGCTCACGGAGTCGAGCGTTGGAGAGCCGACTGTGGTTGTCACACTGGCCGTGAGCCGACGGGGCATCAGCGTTGGCGTGGCCCCCTCCGCTCCGCGCTCGACTGGCTGCGTGACGAGCTGACCGGCCCCTTCGAGGCACTCGGCGCCGAGCTTCTCGAAGACCCGTGGCAGGCACGGGACGATTACATCGCCGTCGTCCTTGGTGGCTCGGTCGAGGACTTCCTCGAGAAGCATGCCAGACCGGACTTGGACGCGGACCAGCGCGCGATGGCGATCGGGCTCCTCCAGATCCAGGAGCATGCCATGTTGATGTACACATCCTGCGGATGGTTTTTCGATGACGTCTCCGGATTGGAGGCGGTCTTTGTCCTGCGTCACGCTGGGCGGGTATGCGAGCTGGCTCGACAGGTACTTGCAGTCGATCTGGAACCGGAGTTGAAGGCCCGTCTCGAGGCGGCGCCATCCAATCTCGAAGACGTTAACGGCCGGGTGGTCTACGAACGTGAGGTGAGCCCATTCGTGAATACCCGCTGATTCCCCCTTGACCGTCCTCCGAAGATTACGTAAGGTTAGTTCGGTCGATCGACCGACGAGTGGATACCACCTATGACACAGCAAATCGCTCGCTCAGACACCGCCGGCTCGATCCTCGCTGCAGCCACGCAGCGCTCTGAGGAAAGTCGGGCAGGTGATCAGGGCGTTGGAGACGGTGCTCACCATGAGAGCTAGGCACCCTGACTCCGAAGGCTTCGTGGAGAGTGGCGGACTGAGCATCGGGTATGAGGTGTTCGGCGAGGGCGACGTCACTCTCCTTCTCTTGCCGACCTGGACCATCATCCACTCCCGATTCTGGAAGCTCCAGGTGCCCTATCTGGCCAGGCATTTCCGGGTGGTCACTTATGACGGGCCCGGGAACGGGCGCTCTGATCGAACCGTCGAGCCGCAGATGTATTCGCTGACGGCGCAGATGTCGCACGCCATCGACATCATGGATGCAACCGACACGGCCGCGGCAGTCGTGGTTTCGCTGTCCATGGGCTCGATGTGGTCGCTGATGCTGGCGGCGAACCAGCCCGATCGGGTGCTGGGCCAGGTGTTCATCGGCCCCTCGCTCCCCATCACCCCACCCGCGGCTGTGCAGGCCGGGATCGAAGACGCCTTCTGGGCCGACCACATCGACCCCCAGGGGTGGGACAAGTACAACGCTCACTACTGGCAGAGGAACTACGAGGATTTCGCAGAGTTCTTCTTCTCAGAGTGCTTCCCCGAGCCCCACTCCACCAAGCAGCGCGAGGACTGTGTGGGGTGGGCGATGGAGACCCAAGCGGATGTCCTGGTCGCCGAGGCGAAGGTCGACGATGTAGACCATGAGACGGTTCTCGACTTGTGCAGTCGGATCACCAGCCCGGTCCTGGTGATCCACGGAGACCACGATCGAATCAGTCCGCTCTCTTCGGCCCGTCGACTCGCCGAGGCCACAGGAGGAAGTCTCGTCACGGTGCAGGACGGCGGCCATATCCCATTGGCCCGCGACCCCGTCGTTGTGAACCTGCTCATCAAGGATTTCGCCGACCGCCTCGCCGGCCGCCAGAAGGCGCCGGCATGAGGGCACGCGAGCCCAGCACGGAGGGTTACGTCGACCACGATGGTGTGCCCATCTATTACGAGGTCCACGGCAGCGGGCGCCCCACTTTGATGCTCGTCCCGGCGTCCCCGATCACCCATTCGAAGATCTGGAAGGGGCTGATTCCAAACCTTGCCCGTCACTACCGCGTCATAACCTTCGACGGCAGAGGGAACGGCAGGTCGGGACGACCCACCGACCCGAAGATGCATTCCAGGGCCGCCAACGTCGCCGACATGATCGCGGTCCTGGACGCCACCAATACCGAAGAGGCCGTTCTGGTCGCGCACTGCCACGCCACGTTGTGGGCCGTCGAGGCGATTGCGGCCAATCCCGAAAGGGTCAGCGCTCTGGTCGCCATCGAGCCACTGGTTCCTTATCTGGGCAAGTCGCAGCCTCATTGGGTCGAGACCGGCGCGCACTGGGACGAGATCATCGAGGACCCCAGCGGATGGGAGATGAACAATCGTCACGCCATCACCACCCAACACCGCAAATGGATCGAGTTCTTTTTCGGCGAGATGTTGGTCGAGCCTCATTCCACCAAGCAGTACGAGGACGGAGTGGCCTGGGCCATGGAATCGACCGGAGAGATCCTCGCCGCCGGCGACGATGGGTTCATGCTCGATTTTCCAGATAAGGAGACCATGGACGGGATATACCGCGATCTCGGAATCCCGACGCTGGTCATCCACGGCGATCTCGACATCTGTCAGCACGTCGATCGCGGGAAGGCATTCGCCGAGATCACCAACGGGGAGCTCGTCGTGATCGAAGGGGGCGGCCACCTCACCCTCGCCAGGGATCCGGTCAAGGTCAATCTGGCGATCAAGGAATTCGTCGATCGAAACGAGGGAACATCAGTCCAACAACAAGTGTGGCCACGAGGCCTCAGCCGGAGGAAGCGTGTCCTCTATGTCTCCTCACCGATCGGGCTGGGGCATGCAAGGCGAGATGTCGCCATCGCCAAGGAGCTGAAAAAGCTGCGTCCGGATCTAGAGATCGATTGGCTCGCGCAAGACCCGGTGACGCGCGTCCTCGAAGCAGAAGGGGAGACCATTCATCCCGCGAGTGAGTGGCTGGCCAGTGAATCGGCCCATGTCGCCTCGGAGGCTTCCGGTCATGATCTGCACTGCTTCCAGGCGCTGCGCCGAATGGACGAGATCCTGGTGGCCAACTTCATGATCTTCCAAGAGGTCATGGAAGAGGGCCTTTACGACCTGTCTCTGGGTGACGAGGCCTGGGACATCGACCATTTCTGGCATGAGAACCCGGAGCTGAAGCGGGGCGACCATGTCTGGATGACCGACTTCGTCGGGTTTCTTCCCATGCCGTCGGGTGGCAGCCACGAGGAGTACCTCACTGCCGATTACAACGCCGAGATGATCGAGCACATCGCTCGCTTCCCTCGGATCCGCGACCTCGCACTGTTCGTCGGGAGCCCCGACGACATCGTCCCCGAGACGTTCGGTCCAGGCCTTCCCAAGATCCGGGACTGGACCGAGGAGCATTTCCAGTTCACCGGGTACATCACCGGGTTCGAGCCGCCGACCGATGACGAGAGGGCGTCGTGGCGGTTGGAGCTCGGTTACGCAGAGGATGAGAAGGTCTGTGTGGTCACTGTTGGCGGGTCGGGCGTGGGGCGTGACTTGCTGGAGAAGGTGATCGCCGCCTACCCGCTGGCGAAGAAGTCAATGCCCGAGTTGCGGATGGTTGTGGTGGCGGGGCCCCGCATCGACCCGGCCGGCCTACCCGCCCATGACGGTCTCGAGTATCACGGCTACGTCCACAGCCTCTACCGGCACTTGGCCGTCTGCGATCTGGCCATCGTGCAAGGAGGCCTCACTACGACGATGGAGTTGGCTGCGGCGAGGACTCCCTTTCTCTATTTCCCGCTCCGCAATCACTTCGAGCAGAACTACCACGTTCGTCATCGGCTGGACCGTTACGGAGCGGGGCAATACATGGACTACGCGGTCACCGATCCAGGGGCGATCGCAACCGAGATCATTTCTCGAGCGGGGGCCCCGGTCGACTACCAGGCCGTTGAGTCGAAAGGTGCCGCCAAGGCCGCGAAAATGATCGCTGATCTCATCTAACCGATAGGTCGGCCACGCCGTGTTGTGCTCGGCTGAAACATTGAACACTTGTTGACACGGGCTTTCAACCTGTCCTACGCTCCGCAAAACTGAAACGTTTAAATCGAGCGTTTCGGGGAGCGCTTCGAGTGGCGCAAACGAGGAGGATGCATGAGACTGAATTCCAACCGCTCGGCGGTGTTCCTTGTCGTGATGACACTGTTGATCGCCGCCTGTGGGGATGGCGGGACGAGCGACACGACTGCCGCCCCCGACGAGGGAGTCAGCACGACGGCCCCCGCAGGTACCGAGGCGCCGGCCACGACGGCCGCCCCCTCTGAGGCAGCCGTCACTCTGACCTTCCTTGTGGACGACACCCAAAACACCATCGACACTGCCACAGCTCTGGCCGACGCGTTCACGGCACAGAACCCCGACGTTGCCTTCGAGATCGAGACGCGGCCGGGTGGTGGCGAAGGTGACAACATCGTGAAGACGCGTCTCGCGACGGGAGAGATGACCGATATCTTCTGGTACAACTCGGGGTCGCTGTTCCAGGCGTTGAACCCAACTGAGTCATTGGTCCCGATCACAGACGAGGCCTATGTCGAGAACATCGTTGACTCTTTCCTACCCACCGTGACCGCGAACGGTGACGTCTACGGCGTTCCGGCAGGCACAGCTCTCGGTGGAGGCGTGCTCTACAACAAAGCCATCTACGAAGAGCTCGGGCTGAGCGTCCCCACGACCTGGGAGGAGTTCGCCGCCAACAACCAGGCGATCCTGGACGCGGGCACCGCGGCCCCGGTGGGTCAGACCTACATGGCACCCGACACTTGGACCTCTCAGCTGTTCATCCTCGCTGATTACTACAACGTTCAGGTGCAGGATCCCGACTGGGCCGAGAAGTACACCAACAACCAGGCGAAGTACGTGGACCAGCCCGCGCTGACCGGGTTCCAACGACTCCAGGAGGGCTTCGAATCAGGCTGGTATCAGGAGGACTTCGGGTCGGCCACATTCGACGACGGGCTCAACATGCTCGCCACCGGGGAGATTGTCCATTATCCGATGCTCAGCTTCGCCTTGAGCACGATTGCCGAGAACCATCCGGACGCCATCCAGAACATTGGCTACTTCGGGCAGCCGGGCAACGATGCCGCCACCAATGGGTCGACGATCTGGATGCCGGCGGGCATCTACATCGCCGGAACCAGCGAGAACCAGGACATCGCCAAGGAGTTCCTGGGTTTCGTCGCCTCGGTCGAGGGGACTGAGGCCCAGACAGCGGCAGTTGCGCCTCAGGGCCCGTATTTGGTCGAGGGTGCGACACTTCCCGCCGAGACGCTGCCGGCGGTGCTCGACATCCAGGCCTATATCGATTCCGGCGCCTCGGCACCGGCCTTGGAGTTCCTATCGCCAATCAAGGGCCCAAACTTGGAGTTCCTGACCGTTGAAGTCGGCTCCGGTCTGACCACGGCGGAGGAAGCTGCGGCCCTCTACGACGAAGACGTTGTCGCTCAGGCGCAGCAACTCGGCCTGCCTGGTTGGTGAGCCAGCGGACAGAAGCCTCTTCCGAAGTCGATAGTTTGAGTGCCGGCGGGACAACTACCGTCCCGTCGGCGCTCGGCGTGAGACATCGACCTACCAAATCGCGCCTGTTGGCGCACAAGGCCTATCCCCACTCCTTCTACATCCCCGCGGCGATCGTCTACGGGGTGTTATTCCTCGTCCCCACCGTTATGGCCTTCTTCTTCAGCCTGACCCGTTGGACACTCTTCGATTGGGAGTTCATCGGTCTGGACAACTACCAGCTCTTCTTCAGCAGACCGGCCCTCATCACGAGCATGCGAAACACGCTCGTCTACGCGGTGGTGACCAGTGGCCTCAAGGTGGTCTTCGGGCTCCTGCTAGCCGTCCTGTTCACCTCTCGGATCCGGCTCAAGACTGCCCTGCGATCAATTGTGTTCTTGCCGGTGCTGGTGAGCACTGTCGCAGTCGGCATCACCTTCGGCGTGCTGATGCACCCGTCGGAAGGCTTGATCAACAAGACGATCGAGTTCTTCGGTGGTGTGGGTCCCGCATGGCTCACCGATCCCCAGATCGCCCTGCTATCTGTTGCGCTAGTCGATGTGTGGAAGGGCGTGGGCATTGCTCTGGTGATCTTCATCGCCGGGATCGTCTCCATCCCCGAGGAGTACATGGAGGCGGTCCGGATCGATGGTGGGGCGTGGGCCAAGTTCCGGCATGTCATAGTCCCACTGAGTAGGAACGCGACTTTTACCGTGATCATCCTCTCCCTGGTCGGCGGTCTCCGCAGTTTCGACCTGATCTGGACCATGACTGGGGGCGGGCCCGGATTCACCACGGATGTGATCGCGTCCGCGATCTTCAAGCAGTATCAGGCCGGGTTCTATGGGCTGTCGACGGCGGGGAACGTGATCCTGTTCATCGCCGTCAGCATCATCATCTTCCCCTTGTTGCGCTACTTCAATCGCAAGGAGCTCGACCTGTGAGGCTTGCCAGGAAATGGTGGGTCGACGCGGTCGCCTTGGCCGTTGCCGGTGTCGTCTTCCTGGTTCCCTTCGCCTTCATCCTCGTGACCGCGGGCAAGGACCAAGGAGAGGCGTCATCGCTCGATTTCACCTGGCCCACCCAGTGGCACCTTTGGGAGAACGCGGTCGGGGTCCTGACCGCTCGCGATGGAATCGTGGTCACCTCGCTAAAGAACAGCTTCATGTTGACGGTCTTCTCGGTAGCGCTCATCGTGGTCGTTTCCTCGATGGTGGCTTTCGTTCATCAGCGTCGGAAGGACCGGGTCAGCTCTTTGGTCAGCGTCCTCGTGTTGGCCGGTTTGATCATTCCCCCGGCCGTGGTGCCGACCATCTTCGTGCTCCAAGCACTAGGGCTGTTCAAGACCCTCATCGGCTTGATCCTTATCGAGCTGGCTTTTCTCATGCCCTTCTCGGTGCTCGTCCTGCGGGCCTTCATCGGCTCGATCCCACGTGAGATCGACGAAGCCGCGATCGTCGACGGCGCCTCGCCGCTCACGCTGTTCTTCCGTGTGATCTTTCCCCTGATCCGCCCGGCGGTGATCAGTGTGATTGTCGTGTCGGCGGTCCTGGTCTACATCGATTTCGTCAACCCGCTCTACTTCCTACCCGGTGACGAGAACGCCACCGTCCAGTTGACACTGTTCAACTTCCAGAGCCAGTTCCTCACCCAGTGGAACCTGCTCTTCATGCATGTCCTCCTGACCTCGATCCCCCTTGTGGTCATGTTCATCTTCTTCAGCCGAAAGATCATCTCCGGCCTGGCATCTGGCGCGGTCAAAGGGTGAGCCCCCGAGACGGAGAGGCCGTGTTGCAGACGCCAATTCTGAAGAGCCAGCTGCCGGTCGGGATGCTGGGAATCGGCGCCGAGCCAGTGCGTCTCACCTGGCGGTTGACCGATGAGGTCGACTCCCGCCAACTGGCCTACGAGATCCAATGCTCTGGGTCGGCCGGCTTCGAGGACCTGCTCGCTTCGAGCGGCGAGATGCGGGGCGGGGAGCAAATCGGGGTAGAAGGCCCCGGCGGGCCACTGAGGAGTCGCGAAATTCGGCACTATCGAGCCCGAGTCGCCACCGCGGCGGGATGGAGCGTTTGGAGCACGGTGCTGACCGTCGAGGCCGGCCTCCACCTGTCATCCGACTGGGCGGCAGAGGCGGTGACTCTGCCCGGCGATCCCGGCTCGCAGCGTCAGGCCCCTTCGCCGTTGCTTCGACGCGAGTTCGATCTCGCCGACGACGTCAAGAAGGCGCGGCTCTACGTGACCTCGCTCGGCGTCTGTCAGGTGTCCATCAACGGCCAGCGCGCATCCGACGAGCTACTCAACCCTGGTTGGTCCAGCTATCACCATCGGCTGCTGTCGGCGACCTATGACGTGACCGCCCTGCTCTCATCCGGGAGCAACGTCGTCTCGGGCGTGCTCGGCGACGGTTGGTACCGGGGTCGGCTCGGCTGGGATCCGACCAACGACCGCGCCCGCTACGGCACCGAGTTGGGCCTCATCGCGCAGCTCGAGATCGAGCTCGTGGATGGGTCCGTGTTGAGTGTCGTTACCGACGGGAATTGGCTCGCATCGACTGGTGAGTTCCGCTCCGCCGATCTCTACGACGGTTCGGTCATCGATCTGAACGACCGGCAGCCGGGCTGGGACATGCCAGGGTTCGATGCCTCTGAGTGGGCACGGGCAGCGGTCGTCCCATTCGACAAGACGTTGATCCGCCCCCGAACGGCTCAGGCGGTCCGGATGGTCGCCACACTGCCAACTCGAGTCCTCGGCCAATCTGGCGATACGACCACCCTCGACGGCGGTCAGAACCTGGCCGGTTTCGTCCGCCTCAGGGTCAGGGGTGAGAAAGGCGATCAGGTGACCGTGCGGCACGCCGAAGTCCTGGAACAGGACGGATCGCTCCACACCCGGTCCTTGCGATCGGCCAAGGCGACCGACCTCTACACCCTGGCCGACAGCGAGGAGGTGGTGCTCGAACCCATCTTCACGTTTCATGGATTCCGGTTTGCCGAGGTCCACACGACTGCCGACGTGCTGTCGGCGGAGTTCGTTGCCATCAGCACCGACCTCCCGCGACGTGGACGGTTCGAGTGCTCGGAACCAGCCCTCAATCGACTGCACGAGAATGTTGTCTGGTCCCAAAAGGCGAATTTCGTGTCGATCCCGACCGATTGTCCGCAACGAGACGAGAGGCTGGGCTGGACCGGCGATGCCCAAGCCTTCGCGCCGACGTCCGGCACACTCTTCGATTCGCAGCAGTTCTGGGCGAGCTGGCTGGGGGATCTCGCACTCGATCAGGACGATGTGCTCGGAGTGCCCAGTGTCGTTCCCGACGTCGTGCTCGAAGGTGAGCCCCGGTACGGGCGCGCTGGAGGGGCCGATGCTGCCACCTTCGTGCCATGGGCCATTTATGAGTCCTATGGCGACCTAGAGATCCTGCGCCGCCAATTCGACAGCATGAAACGCTGGGTCGATTCATTGGAGACACGTCGTGTGCCGGGCGGCGGACTACTTCCGACGTCGATGCAATTCGGAGATTGGCTCGACCCGGACGCCCCATCTGACCGGCCATGGGAAGCAAAGGCGGACTCGACCTTCCTGGCCAATGCCTATTTCTCCCGAAGCTCCCACCTCACCGCCGAAGCCGCCGAACTGCTCGGAGATACGGCCCTCGCCTCTCGATGCCGTCTGCTGGCTCATGAAGTTGCTGTCGCCGCCTGGGCACGCTGGCAGGACCACGTCTTCGAGACACAGACCGGGTGCGCGGTGGCTCTCAGCTTCGACATCGTCCCCGAGGAGGCGAGGGAGCGCCTCGCAGATGCCCTTGTCGACCTGGTTCGGCAGTCCGAAGGAAGAGTCGCTACCGGGTTCCTTGGGACGCCGCTGGTCTTGCATGCCCTCGCCGCAACCGGGCACTTCGACGCCGCCTACCAGATGCTTCTCCGGCGCGAGCATCCGTCATGGCTGTACCAGGTGGATATGGGTGCCACGTCGGTATGGGAGCGGTGGGACGCCATAAGGCCTGACGGTTCGATCCATCCTGGCGACATGGCAGCGCCACCCGGCATGGAGGATCAGGAAGGCCGAGAGGGGCACATGCTCAGCTTCAATCATTACGCCTATGGCGCTGTGATCGACTGGGTCTATCGGCATCTCGCCGGTCTCGCCCCCGATCGGAGCCGCCCGGGCTATCGCCACGTGATCCTCGCCCCGAAACCGGTCACGGGTATCGAATGGGCCCGGGCGTCGGTCGAGTCCGATTTCGGGACGGCAGCGATCTCGTGGCGGATCGAATCGGATGGAGCGCTCACGGTGGACGCGAAGATCCCCCCAGGTGCTTCGGGAACCTTCTTTCCTCCGGCACTCGACGATTCCGAGGTCACCCTGAATGGCGATCCGACCGGACGTGAGGTGACCTTCGGTTCTGGCAGTCATCGCCTCACCGTCACCAACCCGCGGATAGCGTCTCCTGATCCGAGCTAGCGAGGAGAAGGCGCCGGTCCCGTGCTGGAGCGAACGATCAACTCCGACGGGAAGACGAGCTGTTGGTGAGTGTGATCGTCGCGCGTGCCGCACCCACCGAGCAGTAGATCGACCGCAGCCGCCCCAAGTCTCGCCGGGTGGCGAGCGACAGTGGTCAGGGGCACGGTGGCGGCGGCAGCGAACTCGATGTCGTCGTATCCCACGATCGACACATCGCCGGGTATCGAGTACCCGAGCGATTTGAGCTCCATCTCCATCCCGACCGCCATCAGGTCATTGCCGCAGATCACCGCACTTGGCATGCCTTCGTCATGCAGTTCTCGCGCGGCGAACTGGCCAGCCGGCACGAGCGTCTTGGGGGGCGTGACCACATCGAGCACTTCGATGCCCAGATCGGCGGCCGTGCGGTGGATTGCGTCGGCTCGCGTGACCATCTGTGGCACGTCGGTCGGCCCGACCCAAGCGATGCGCCGATGTCCGAGATCGTGAAGGTGCTGGACGGCCACCTCGCTTCCATGCCCGTCATCGGCGGCCGTGGAGCAATGGTCGTGAGCCGGGCTCTCCAGGTCCACCAGGACCACTGGGGCGTGCCGGCGAAGCTTGGGCCCTGAGCTCTGAAACACATTGGATGCTCGAGTGAGGAGGATTCCCCTGACTCTCTGCTCCATCATGACCCTCAGGTAGGTCTCCTCTTTCGTAGTGTCGTCATTGGTCGCGCATGCGAAGACCACGAGGCCATGTTCGGAGGCACGTTCCTCGACGCCTCGGGTGAGTTCGTCGAAATAGGCGCTGAACCCCGGGAACACCACGCAAATGACCTCAGACGTGCCGGCCCGTAGTTGACGAGCGGATCCGTTCCGGACGAAGCCGAGCTCTCTCATCACCTCCCGGACCCGAACCTGGGTCGGTTCGGCCACGACTTGTGGGCGGTTGAGGACGTTGGAGACGGTTGCGATCGAAACCCCCGCCTTTTCCGCTACTTCGCGCATACCGGCTGCCATGGAGTCAGTGTAAATCTGCCTCTTCCTCGACCTAGAACGCTGTAGTCAGCCGATCTCGAGCTCCACCGAGAGCCGGATGTCCGACACCGAGCGGCCCGCAGACAGCGTCCAGGTCCCCGGCTCCGCCACCCAGCGGTGAGACGTGTCATCCCAGTGCTCGAAGGCCCGGAGCGGTAGATGTATCAGAGTGGTGCCCAACTTGTCGGGGCCGAGGCGGATCTTGTCGAATCCTCCCAGAATGGCGGGAGGTCGATCGATGGCCGAGATTTCACGGTGGGCATACACCTGAACAACCTCCGACCCTTCCCGCACCCCGATGTTGCGAATCGTCACTGCCACCGACACCCTTCCCTCGTCCTCGGCGGTCACCTCCAGCCCTTCGTATGCCCACGTGGTATATCCCAGACCGTGCCCGAACGGGACGAGGACGAGTTCGTCGGCGTTGGCCCGCCGGTAGCCAATGTTCTTCTCGGCGTATCGAAGTTTCCCACCGGTTGGCCGCACCGAGGGCAAGCCGTCCCGGTCTCGCCACCACGTGGTTGGCATCCGCCCCCCTGGCTCGGACTTACCGAAGAGCACATCGGCCAGCGCGTTCCCGTACTCCTGGCCTGGGAACCAGGTGAGAAGTATCGCCGGCACATCGTCCGCCCACGGCATCAGGACCGGCGAACCGGCGTTGACCACCACGACAGTGGAGGGGTTGACGGCCGCGACCGCACGCACGAGGTCATCCTGGTGCCAGGGGAGGGACAAGTTGGTCCTGTCATAGCCTTCGCTCTCGATGACATCGTTCGTGCCTACGACCACGACCGCCACGTCGGCAACCTTCGCCGCCTCCACCGCATGGTTCAGGGCGAACACCGAGTTCGGAGCCGGGGGCTCTACGTACAGCTGGAGCACGGTGGGCCACGATGGGTCCCGCTCATGTTTCAGCTTCAGCTGCACCGCTTGTCCGGTCTTCAGGCTGATGGTCGTCGTCACTTGCTCGGGACGCAGGGCCTGTTCGAGATGGTCGGCCCCAGGGTCGGTGGTGAGTTCCCTCTCCAGGATGACCTCGCCATCGAGCTCGAGGGAGTAGGGCCCGATGCCGCCGAAACCCATTTCGTACTCGCCGCTCATCGGAACGACAACTTTGGCGAGCATCTCGATCACCGCGACCGATCCACCGTCGACGCCTGGCCCGAATTCACCAAATGAGAAGACTCTGCCCAAATTCATGTGGCGTCGGCCGATCTCGCGATCCGAAGCATCGAGCAGGCGCACTGCCACTCCTGGCTGTCCTGTGAACGGATCGACGCCGAGACGCCCATCGAGCACCGTGTGAGTCTCACCGGCAAGGATGCCTGGAGCGTGGATGACGTTGGCTGAGGTCCCGAGCAAGGCGCGAATCCCATCCAACGGAGAAACCGCGTAAGGAGGATCGACATATGCGCTTCCCCCGCCGAGGGTGCGAGCCACCGCCGCGTTTGGGCCGATGACGGCGACAGTCGTCAGCTCTTCCGGATCGAAGGGGAGGATCCCCTCCTTGTTCTGGATCAGCACGAAGCTCGCTGCGGCTGCCTCTCGGGTGAGGGCCGGCGCCTCCTCACCGGCGCCGTTCTGACGCGGATTCGCATCGGCCGGATCCAGCTTCCCCACACGCCAAGCCAGGCGGAGGAGTCGCTCCAGTTTGTCGTCGATCGTGTCGAAAGACACCCGGCCGTCCTCGACGGCGGCGATCAGGGGAGCTTCCCAGAAGGGATTGGGCCCCGGCATGGCCAGATCGGTGCCTGCGTTGGCAGACTCCACAGTGGTCCGGACCGCCGTCCAGTCCGACACGACCAGGCCGTCGAACCCCCACTCCTCTCTCAGCACCGAATCGAGCAGCGGGCTCTCGGTCATGGTGTGGCCGTTGACCCCGTTATATGCCGCCATGGTCGTCCAGACGCCCTGTGCCACCAGCCGTTCGAATGGCGCGAGATACAGCTCACGGAGTGTTCGCTCGTCGACGACGACGTCGTAGCTCATGCGGTCGGTCTCGGTTTCATTGGCAACGAAGTGCTTGGCGCAGGCGCCCACCCCTTGGGACTGGATGCCCTCGACCAGCGCCGCGGCCAGTTCTCCCGTCAACAGGGGATCCTCGCTCCAGCATTCGAAGTGACGGCCTCCGAACGGAGTCCTATGGAGGTTCACCGTCGGGGCCAGCAACAGGTCCACGCCCTTGCTTCGCGCCTCGCTCCCCAGCAGCCGACCGACACGTTCGACCAAGTTGGGGTCCCAGGTCGCAGCGAGAGCGGTGGTGGAGGGGATGTTGACTGACGTATCACCGATCCATCGATCGCCTCTGACGCCTGCCGGGCCATCAGACATCGTGATCGAGGACAGCCCGATCGCCGGCTCCTCCCCGGTGGTCCACGGTCCCGTGCCGGACAGGAGCGCGATCTTTCTTTGAAGGGTGAGGCCCTTCAGCTTGCGCCGGAGCGACAAAGAGGACGGAACCCGACGCTGAGGCATGGTTGTTCACCTCGCTGAAACGTTTCAATCGTAGGGCGGGCAAGGTAGTCCCTCCATCTAAACGTTTCAACCCTGGAACCGGGGTTGTTCATAGAAACCGAGATCGGGGGAGTGGGTCCATAACCACTAGATTCGGCGCCCATGGCGAAGATGCCCGCGACGAGCGGTCGAGTCGTGATCGAGGCCGAGACTCCCCAAGTTGACGGTGGGCGCTTTGCGGCAAAGAGGGTGGTCGGGGAACCGGTGATGATCGAGGCCGACGTTTTCGGCGATGGGCACGACGCCATCGGCGCCATCCTCCGATATCGAAAGATTGGCGCGAGGCGGTGGGTAGAGACCCCCATGGCACCCCTCGGAAACGATCGTTGGACGGCCGAGTTCCTTCCCGACACCCTCGGTGTCTGGCAATTCGAGATAGAGGGTTGGCAGGACCATTTCGCTACGTGGCTGGATGGTCTGGAGAAGAAGGTGGCTGCCGAGGTCGACGTGAGCATGGATCTGCTCATCGGGTCCGACCTGGTGACGGCGGCGTCGGCGCGGGCCAGGGGCAAGGCATCGCGCTTGCTCAAAAAGCATGCCACCACGCTGGGAGACCGGAGTCTGGAGTTGACCGAGCGCCTCGAGGAAGCCTTTTCCGAGGAGCTCAGGATCACCATGGACACCCATCCCGACCGGACGCAGGCGACGCGATCTCGGCGGTTCGACGTGACCGTCGACCGGGAGCGGGCTCGCTTCTCCACCTGGTATGAGCTTTTCCCGCGCTCGTGGTCCGAAGACCCGGCACGGCACGGGACGTTCGCCGACGTCACCAAGCACCTGTCCTATGTCGCCGACATGGGTTTCGACGTGCTCTATCTGCCTCCGATCCATCCCATCGGGACCACGTTCCGCAAAGGCCCCAACAACAAGCTGGGAGCCAAACCCGAGGACCCGGGCGTGCCCTGGGCCATCGGCTCATCCCTGGGCGGTCACACCGCAATTCATCCAGACCTGGGCACGATCGATGACTTTCGCATCCTTCGCGACACCGCGGCCGAGCACGGTCTCGAGATCGCACTGGATGTCGCCTTTCAGTGCTCGCCCGATCATCCCTGGGTCACCGATCACCCGGAGTGGTTCCGGCATCGACCCGACGGGTCGGTCCAGTATGCGGAGAACCCGCCCAAGAAGTACCAGGACATCTATCCGATCGACTTCGACACTTCCGATCCTCGGGGTCTTTGGCAAGCGCTCAAAGGTGTTTTCGACCATTGGATCGAAGAGGAGATACGGATCTTCAGAGTCGACAATCCCCACACCAAGGCATTCGCCTTCTGGGAGTGGGTCATTGCCGAGATACGAGCAGAGCACCCCGATGTGATCTTCCTCGCCGAGGCGTTCACCCGACCCAAAGTGATGTACCGGCTTGCCAAGCTCGGCTTTACCCAGTCGTACACGTACTTCGCCTGGCGGAACACGCGTCATGAGCTGGTTGATTACATGCGTGATCTGGCCCTGGTCGCCGACTTCTTCAGACCCAATTTCTGGCCTAACACACCCGACATCCTCACCCAGCAGCTACAAACCGGTGGCCGGGCGATGTTCATGACCCGCTATGTGCTGGCTGCCACCCTCAGCTCCAATTGCGGGATCTACGGACCTGCGTTCGAGCTGATGGAGCACCAGCCGCTCACCCCCGGTTCCGAGGAGTACCGGAACTCCGAGAAGTACCAGGTCAGGCGCTGGGACCGCGAGGACGACCAGTCCATCGCCCCACTCATCACACAGGTCAACAGGGCCCGGCATGAGCATCGGGCTCTCCAGCACACCGACAACATCACCTTTCACCACACCGACAACGACAAGCTCATAGCTTTCTCCAAGCGAGCCGTGGGAGATGTGGTGCTGGTCGTGGTCAACCTCGACCCCGACTACGCGCAGTCCGGCTTCGTCGACCTGGATGTGGACGCCATAGGTGTCGACCCGACCCATCAGTACCAATTAGACGATCTGCTCACCGACCGCCGCTATCTCTGGGAGGGATCCCGCAACTTCGTCCAGCTCGACCCGGCCGGCATCCCGGCTCACATCTTCTCCGTGAGGAAGCGGGTCCGATCGGAACAGAGCTATGACCACTTCGTTTGAGGCTCACGAGGACGGCGGGTCGGCGGCCTGGTATCACGACGCCATCATCTACGAGGTCCACGTCAGGGCCTTCGCCGATGCCAACGGGGACGGTATCGGCGATTTTCGCGGTCTGACCTCGAAACTCGATTATCT
>JALDXP010000006.1:0-24872 GCA_032154885.1 Actinomycetota bacterium | reverse complement strand
AGTTCGGAGCGTTCGACGAAGACGCCATCGTGTTCGCCAATCAAGACCGCTTGGACGCCCAGAAGAACGTCCACTTCTTGGTCGATCCCTTGGTGCGCTGGAACGCGCCGTTCAGCGGAAACGTCGAGATCGGCGGCGTGCTCCAGAAGCGCATCGACGGCGGCGACGGCGTCGTCGCCACCATCTACCGGAACGCCTCGCCCATCTGGACGCGCACGATCGCGGCGAGCGATCTCGCGAGCTGCGTGCCGACGAGTGGTGACACCTGCAACGGCGGCACGGGGGCGGACCGCGGCCCGCCCCCCTACTGCCCGAACCCCCGCCCTCCTATGGGATCCTCGCCAGATTCATTGGCGAACATACGGATCCACCCTTTGGGAAGCCTTAAGGGAGCGTCAGGCGCAATCGCGATCGGGTAGAAATACGCCCATCGCACCAGCCAGGAGGCCATTTGGCCAGGAGCCGCCCGCATCCTGAACCACAACTTCGGCGGGCGCGGCTCGAAGTGCTTCTCGATGAAGCCGCGACCCGTCGTCTCACCGTGGTCACCGGTGGTGCCGGTACCGGCAAGACCACGCTGTTGCTCCATTGGCTTGGGAGGAAACCCGCGGTCTGGCATACCGCGACGTCCGGCGACACCTCGCTGTCGGTCCTAGCGCGTGGGATTCTGGACAAGCTGCGCCTCAAGGTTCCCGACCTGTCTCCCGAGCTCTTCCTCGCCATCGAAGGCGGGCGTGGCCCGGACACCGAGGCGGGCGAGTCGGACCGCGCGGACTCTCTGGCCGCCGAGCTGAGCCGGGAGCTCGAAGCCAGGCTCACTCGACATCTCTACCTGGTGCTCGACGACATGCATGTCCTGAGCAGGCGCGGGGATGGTGCTCGGCTTGTTGCCGCCCTCAGCCGAAACGCACCAAAGCATTTTCATGTGATCACGGCTTCCCGCGATGCTCTCCCCTTTCCGACCAGCCGCATGCGAGTTCAAGGACATGCCTCAGAGATCACGGCCGACCTGTTGGCTTTCACCGTCGACGAAGTCGCCAGCCTTCTCAGCCAGGCGGGCGAGGAGAGCCCTCACGCAGCAGAGAGAATCTTCGATCGAACCGGTGGATGGCCCGTGGCCGTCGTCCTTGCCATGCAGTTGGAACATCTCGGGGCGGAAGGGGTTTCGTCCGGTGTAGACGGCAAGGCGACTCTCTTCGAGTATCTGGCGGAAGAGGTCATCGGGTCCGAGTCAACGGCTTCGTTGAACGCACTGCGAGCGGCCGCGCTGCTTCCCTGGATCACGTCTGGGATGGCAGCGAGTCTCGGCATCGGTGATGGGGCCGCCAATTGGTTCGACCCCCAGCGTCGCAGTGTGTATCTGACACCGGCGCCCAACCACACCGGTGCTGTGAGTCTGTCCCCGCTGGTCCGCGATTTCATCCTGGAGCGGCATCCTCTCGGCCGGGGGGAGAGCGACGCTCTGCTCCTCGCGGCGTCGGCGCTCTACGAGCAAGACGGAGCGCTAGCCGAGGCGATGGAGTGCCTCGCACGTCACGGCTCGGCTGATGAGATCGCCAGATTGGTGTCTGAGTGGGGCGAGTCGTTGCTCGCGGCGGGCCTGGCCCGTCAGATGGTGGCGACGATCGGGCAGATCCCGAGGGATCGCCGCGACGTCGAGATTCGTCTCTTCGAGGCCGAGGCGAGGCAGGTCTTGGGCGACTGGGAAGGAGCGACAGCCTGCTACGAGGAGCTGGTCCCCGGATCGGGCGAGATCCCGGCTCGTGTCGCCTGGCGCCTCGGTTTTCTCAGCCACATGAGGGGCGACGTGAAGTCGGCCCTCGATGTCTATCGGCGCGGGCGGCGGGGTGAAGGTGACCTGGCCAACGAAGCTGCCCTGCTCGGTTGGGCGGCCAGCGCTCACTGGCTACGCGGCGAGCGTGACGAGGCCCTGTCCCTGGCCAACGAGGCGCTGTCGCTGGCTCGTAAGGCGGACGACTCCGGGGCCCTGGCCACGGCCCACACCGTGCTTGCCATGGTGGCGGCGATGGATGGTGACCGCGCCGGGAACGACCTGCACTATCTGCGGGCGCTGGAGCACGCCGAGAGGGCGCGCGACGTGGTGCAGACAATCAGGATCCGCTCCAATCGGGGCTCGCACTTCCTCGAGGAGGGTGACTACCCCAATGCGCTGGCAGAGTTGGACATGGCCCTGCGTCTCGCCGACATGACGGGCTTCCAGCTGTGGCGGGCAATGTCCCTTTCCAACCGGGCGCAGGTACTCGCCAGCCTCGGACGTCTCGAGGAGTCAGTGGCCGATCTCGAGCAATCGCGGGAGATATTCAGGGGGATGGGATCGATGCTCGAGTCCTATCCGCTTGCCCAGATGGCCGATGTCTATGCATTGCGTGGCGACATCGCCCTCGCCCGGGCCGGTTACGAAGAAGCCATCCGTCTTGGCGACGAGGCTGAGGACTTGCAGGCTCTGGTGCCTGCATTGTCCGGTCTGGCCCGGGTGATTGCCTCTGACGACCCGGACCGGGCGCGAGATCTGGCAGACCGGGCAGCGGAAGTGGCGTCGGTCATCGGACACGTGCGCGCCCTCCTCGCACAGGGCTTTGTTGCCCTATCCGCAGGATCGACCGAGCTGGCGCGAGCGAAGGCCGTGGAGGCGGCCGACGTGGCCCGGTCCCGTCAGGATCTGCCTGGTCTGGCCGAGGCAATGGAGCTCGAGGCGGCCGCACTCATCGACGAGACCCGAGCGCGATCGCTGCTCGAGCAGGCGAGTCGCGTCTGGGAGGAGATCGACGCGCCCATCGGGCTGGCCAGGGTCGATATGGCATTGGCCGGCCTGCCCGGTGGAGGGCCCGATCTCGCCGAAGCATCGGCAGAGACCTTGCTCCAGCTGGGGGCGAAGGGTCTCGCCCTCGAGGCGAAGAGAGTCGCCGAGAACCTGTCGGAACGCGCCTCGCACGACGTTGTGATCAGGACACTCGGTGGGTTCGGTGTCACCATCGCAGGAGAGCCGGTCCCATCCTCTGCCTGGCAATCGAGGGTGGCGAGGGAGGTCGTAGGGATGCTGGCTGCCAACAGGGGACGCTCGGTCCATCGGGAGGTTGTGATCGAGCGGCTGTGGCCGGATGAGGACGCCACCAAGGGCGGCAACCGGCTTTCGGTCGCATTGAGCACGATCCGGGGTGTCCTCGACCCGGAGCGGCGACACGACAATGATCACTATCTGATGGCGGACCGTGACTCGCTGGCGCTGAATCTCCGCCATGTCAATGTAGACGTCGAGACCTTCTTCCAGGAAGCGCACAGTGGGCGCGCCCTCATCCGGTCCGGTGACCGGGAGGATGGGCTGGCAATGCTCAGGACTGCAGAAGCCTGCTATGTCGGGGAGTTCCTGGAGGATCAGCCGTATGCCGATTGGGCGATCGGCCTCAGGGAGGAGGCTCGGGCCGAGTTCATGTCGATTGCGCGCATCCTGGCCGAAGCAGAGACGGAGGCAGGAGACCACGACGCCTCGGCCCGTTGGTACCTGCGCATCCTGGAGCAGGACGCCTACAACGAGCCGGCTCATCTGGCACTTGTGGCGGCAATGGCGGCGGCGGGCCGCCACGGCACCGCTCGCCGTCTCTACCGCATCTATGTCTCCCGGATGAACGAGCTCGAAGTGGAGCCGGCGCCGTTCCCCACTCCAGCCCCGTCTCGTTCGGGCGCCGAGCGCCGTGTGATCGGAGACGCTTAAGACTGCCCTAAGGCGTGTGGTCGATACTTCGGCTGATGGACACCTTCGTGGTGCGGGTGTGGGGACCCTTGGCCGACGGGGGAGAGGAGACGGGCCTGCGCGGCGTCGTCGAACACGTCGCTTCTGGGAGGAGCGAGCGGTTTCGAAGCGCCGACGAGCTCGTCTCCTTTCTCCACGCCCCTGACCTGGCTGGCGCCGAGGATTCACTAGCCGGCGAAGCCTGAGCCTCCGGATACCATCGGCGAACCTTGTTCCCGCTGCGCGATGTGAACCCGACCCGGGTGACACCCGTGGTCACACTGGCCTTGATCGGGGCGAATCTGATCGTGTTCTTCCTGATTCAGGGACGAGGCACGGTCGACGAGCAGCAGGCCCTTGTCTATGAGCGGGCCGCCATCTCCTGTGAGGTCACTACCGGCTCCCCGCTCGGAGCCGAAGAGATCGTTTCGAACGTCTGCCTCGACGGAGCTCAGGAACCGATCTTCCCCGAGAAGAACGTATTCCTCGCGCTGCTCACCTCGATGTTCCTGCACGGCAGCACGGGCCACGTCTTGTTCAACATGTGGTTTCTCTGGATCTTTGGCAACAACGTCGAGGAAGCCTTCGGGCACATCGGTTACTTGCTCATGTATTTGATCGGCGGATTGGCCGCGACGGTGGCGTACGTGGGGCTCAACCCAGACGCCACCGTCCCATTGGTCGGTGCTTCTGGAGCGATCGCGGTCACGATGGGCGCCTACGTCGTTCTCTTTCCCAGCCACCGGATTCTCTCGCTCGTCGGCTGGTTCTTCCTCCCGGTCCCGGCCGCCATATTTCTGATCTTCTGGTTTGTTGCCCAGTTTGGTTTGGGAGGCACCAACACGGCATGGGAGGCGCACGCCGCAGGGTTTGTGTTTGGGGCCGGGATCACACTCTTCCTCCGCTCCTGGCTGATGCGTCGCGTGGCGGTCCGGGCGTGATCCGCTGACAATGAGGCTGTCTACTGAGGCTATGCAACGATGACGGAATACCTAAGCCACACTGAACGCGACGACCCAATCCGTGAGGAAACGGGGTGCGTTGTGTGTAGTGTCACTGTTCATACTGCATGATGAGCGGACGTAGGGCGGAGAGATGAGTCGGACCTTGCTCGTGGGCGGCTGCGTGCTCAGCCTGGACCGGAAGGTAGGCAACTTCCGGCGGGGTGATGTCCTCATCGAGGACCATGTCATTGCCGAGGTCGGGGAGAGCCTTCGGGCTCGCGATGCCGAGGTCATCGATGCCATCGATACGATCGTCATGCCAGGCTTCGTCGACGCCCACCGCCACCTTTGGGAGTCCTTGTTCCGGGGCAACGGAAGCTCTGTGGCCCCCGCGTCGTCGGAATGCACCGCCGATGACGTATACGCCGCATCCTTGATCGGGCTGCTGGGCGCAGCCGAAGCCGGCATCACGACGGTGGTCGACTGGTCCGAGCTCTCGACAGGGCCGCACAGCGAGGCGGCGCTCCAGGCGCATGCCGACTCGAGCCTCCGCACCGTGTTCGTCAATGCGTCGTCGGACTGGCAATCAGGGACTCGGAGCCACGACGCCCCGTCCTCACGTCTGACCACCTTTGCGGCCGGGCCGGCCGGGCTCGAGGAATGGGCCTCGGCCCGTGAGCTCGGGCTGCGCATCCACGCTCACGCCGGCGTCGGAGGTGCTCCAGCAGACATCAGCCAAATGGCGCCCATGCTCGGAGAGGATGTCACCCTGGTCCACTGCTCCGACTTCGGTGATACCGATCTGGATGCCGTTGCCGGCTCCGGAGCGCGCATCGTCCTCACCCCCTCGAGCGAGATGGCTTCCGGTCTGCAGCCATTGCAAATCCAGAAGCTGGTCGATCGCGGTATCCGCCCCGGGTTGGGGATCGACACAGAGCGGATGGCCCCAGGCGACATCTTTGCCCAGATGCGGGCGGCGATATCCCTCCAGCACGCAACGCTCTTCGACTTGAAGCTCGCAGGCAAGGCTGGCATCCCCAAGCTCCTCAGCACCCGTGATGTGATCCGATATGCCACCTCGGACGGGGCTGGCGCCATCGGGCTCGGCGGGATCACCGGATCGCTGACTCCCGGCATGCAGGCCGATGTAGTCGTCCTCCGAGCCGATCGACCCAACATCTACCCGATCAACGACGCCATTGGTGCCGTGGTATGGGGAATGGACACATCGAACGTCGATTGGGTATTCGTTGCAGGGCGGCCGGTGATGCGTCACGGAGTCCTCGAGGCCGACTTGGATCGAGCCCGGGATTTGGCGGCCGCCGCCCAGCAGCGTGTGAGAGTCGCCTCCCATGCCCTTGTGGAGACTGGCAGTGGGGGTGGGGGATGACCCAGACGCGCGCCCCGTCGTCCGCCGTGACATCCTTTGTTGTCGGATCCCGGTATATGCCGGTGTACCTGGCGCTGATCCTGTTGGTCGTAGTTGCATCGATCTGGGCGCCGGCCACCTTCAGCAGTGCCGGCCTGAGCCAAATCGCTCTTCTGGGCACTTTCCTGGCCATTACCGCCCTGGGTCAGATGCTCGTGATCATGACCGGCGGGATCGACCTCAGTGTGCCGGGGACGTTCCTGCTGGGTGCGCTGCTCATGGTCGGTGTCGGCCAGCAATCGGACGAGCGGATCTGGATCGCTTATCTGACTGTGCTCGGAGCGGCGGTGATCATTGGCCTCCTCAACGGGATCCTCATCGGTGGGCTCAAGCTGAACGCTCTGATCGTGACCCTGGCGGTGGGACAGATCGTGGTGGGCATCGCCAACCGCTACTACACCACCGTGGCCATTCAGAAACCGGTCCCGCCTGCCCTGTCGGACTGGGCCGACGAGACCTTCCTCGGTGTGACTCCGATCTTCTGGATCGGGGTGGGGCTTGCGATCGTGCTCATGGTGTTGTTCAGGTTCACTGGATTGGGCCGGCGGTTCCAGGTCGTTGGGGCCAACCCGGTGGCCTCCAATGTCCTCGGGTTGCGTGTGAACCTGAACCAGATGCTGGCCTACATCGTTGCCGCTGGCCTCTACGCCACCGCGGGCGTGCTCCTCGCCGCCGACCTTCGGGCTCCGGGGGTCACCGTGGGGGCCCCTTATCTCCTCGGGCCTATCGCCGCAGTGGTGATCGGCGGCGCATCCCTCACCGGTGGCCTGGCCAGTCCAATCTCCACCTGGGCAGCGGCCTTTTTCCTCGCTGGGCTGAATCAGATGATGCGGGTGCTGGGCCTTCCCACTGCACTCCAGTTCGTCGTGTTCGGCCTGGTCATCATTGGCGGGATGCTGGTCTCGGGAGACCGGATCATCAAAGCCGTCGAAAGGGTCCTGCGCGACCGGTCTCGACCGAGGCGCGGGGAAGGGAGGCTCGTCGTCGAAGGCGGCGAACCGTGAGAAAAGGAGAACTGACGATCGAACCCGTAATCGGGAGAGCAATTAGCGAAGAGAACGGAGGAGGATGATGAAATCCAGGGTTATCGCCCTGATCGCCGTATTGGCACTCGTCCTGGCCGCCTGTACGGGCGACGTAGCCGAGACCAGCACCACCGCGGCACCAGAAGAGGAGCCTGCGACGACCGTCGCAGCCGAGCCAACCACGACGGCGGCTGCCGAGGTGACTACGACGGCCGCGGCTACGGAAGAGGATCCCCTCGCCGCGTATGGCGAGTCCACGGCAGCAGACCCGGCGTTGGTCGAGAAGGCCCTCGGGCCGGTGGGTGAGGTTCCCGACATCGTCCTGGCGTCCATAGCCCGAGCGAGCCAGGATCTCGATCAGGCCACCATCGACAAAGCGATGGAGTGCTTCACCAACGCTGTCGAGTGCGACACGGGCACCGGTGGCGAAGTGATCATGGGTTATGCCGACGGCGGCGGGCTCAACGTGTGGCGTCAGGTGACACGCATGGAGGCGATCCTCCAAGCCCTCACCTATCCGGAGATCGGAACCATGGTGTTCCGCGACGCCCAGTGGTCCACCGACCCGGCAGTCCCGATCGGCGACATCAACTACATGGTGGAGCGGGGAGTCACGTTCATCATCGGGTATCCCGACTGGGGCGTGGCGCTCGGTGACGCCATCAAGGCCGCCGAGGCGGCGGGCATCCCGTATGTCCCCTATTCGGCGGGTTGGGTCGGTCTCCCCGGCCAGGATGGGGCACTCACCCCCGGCACCGACTATCTCTCCATCGTTGGGGAGGATCTGTGCGCCCTGGGTGAGAGCTTCGCAGACATCATCAACACCGGGGTCGGCGAAGGACAGATCGGCGTCCTCGGCGGCACCCCCGGTAACGCCCTTTCGCTCGGGTGGCAGCAGTGCCACATCCCGGCGCTGGGCACGGGGATCGAAGTGGTCAATCCGCCGGCGGACCCGAACTCGACGACCGGTGACACCTATTGGGCCAACGACATCGCCCGCGATGTCGTGAGCGGCATTCTGTCGACGAATCCCGATATCGGGGGGTTCAGCTACGAGTACGCCGACGGGCTCTACACGGCATTGGAGGGAGTCGAGATCGACGAGATGACCCTCGCGATCCGGACCGATGAGCAGACACTGTTCTGTGACTGGGCAGAGCGCAACAACCCGAATTACCACATCTGGTATTCGGCTGGTGGCAACTTCCAATCACGAACTGCTGTCACCGCCCAGATGATGAATCTCCAAGGGGCAGAAGTCCCGGCCGAGATCGTCGTCCCCCACGTCATGCGTGAGGTCACGGCGGCCGACTGCAACCCAGACCGTGTGACCCCGACCGTGTCCAACACCTCGTTGGTCCCGGATTCGGTCTTGGCGTTGATGTATCCGGAAGGATGAGCAGCGGCGGTCCCGGAGGAGGGTCGACCGCGGAAACTGTCCTCGAGCTGGCGGGTGTCTCCCGCCAGTTCGGGGCGGTCCGGGCGCTGACGGACGTCAGCTTCGACTGCCGCGCCGGCGAGGTACATGCCCTCGTCGGCGAGAACGGCTCCGGGAAGTCGACTCTCCTCGGGATTGCCAGTGGGTTCGTAGAACAGGATCGGGGCACGGTGCACATCGCCGGGAAGCGTCTTCGCACCGACTCCCCGGCACTCGCCCGCAAGCTGGGTCTGGCCATGGCCTATCAGGACACATCACTCGTCCTGGCCCAGCCGGTGAAGAACAACCTCTACATGGCGGCGCCGCCCGATGAGAGACCACCTTTCTGGCGGCGAAAGAAGTGGGCGCGTCGGCTGTTGGGCGAGTTCGACCTCGACATGGAGCTCTTCCCCGATTCTCCGGCCGGCTTTCTCACGCTTGCAGAGCGTCAGATGTTCGAGGTGGCCAAAGCGTTGGTCTCCGATCCCAAAGTGCTTCTCCTCGATGAGCCCACGACGGCTCTGGGACCGGACGAGGTGGAAGCTCTCCATCGCACCGTTGCTGCCTGCAGGCGGCGAGGAGTTGGGGTGGTGTACGTCAGCCACCGACTCCCCGAGGTGCTGGAGATCGCCGACCGGATAACCGTGCTCCGCGACGGCAAGATGCGTGGCACCTTCGACGCCAACGCGACCACTGAGCACGAGCTGGTCGAGTTGATCGTGGGCCGTCCATTCGAGAGCGCATTTCCGGCTGCAGCCGAGACCTCTGACGAGCGTCGTGAGGTGTTGGTGGTCGACGGCTTTCAGGGCCAGTCGTTCGGTCCGGTCAGCTTCACCCTGGAAGCCGGCGAGGTGGTGGGAATCGCAGGTGCCGAAGGGAACGGCCAGCCCCAGCTCTTCGACACCCTCTCCGGGCGAACTCCTCCGAGGGCGGGGCGTGTGGTTTGCGATGGCAAAGAGCTGACACTGATCTCGACCCATGAAGCCATTCGATCCGGGATCATGTTGTTGCCGGGCGACCGCAAACGCGAGGCATTGGCCCCTGTGCTCGGGGTTCGGGCCAATTCCACGATCCAATCCCTTCGTCGCTTCAGTTTTTTCGGGTTCCTCAAACGACGGGCCGAGCGCAAGGCCGTCAAAGACCTCGTTGCCGAGCTCGAGATCCGCACGCCATCTCTGGAGCAGCCGGTCGAGTTCCTCTCCGGGGGCAACCAGCAGAAGGTTTCGGTATCGCGGACGTTTCTCCGAGAGCCTTCGGTGATCCTCGCGTATGAGCCCACCCAGGGTGTGGACGTCGGGTCCCGCTTCGACATATACCGTGCACTGAGGGCGCGGACCGATTCCGGAGCCGCTCTCCTCGTCAAGTCCAGCGACCCCATCGAGCTGTCCGGCCTCTGCGACAGAGTCCTGGTCATGTCCCGGGGGACCATCGTCGAGGAGATACCGGGCGACGAGCTCGACGAGCTCCGCATCGTGGAGGCGATCGTCCGAGGTCCGGGGGTGTCCCGTTCCGGGCGTTCGCCGTTCGGCGTGGCCATGCCGAAGGCCCCAACCAATCCGCCCACTTCGTGAGCAATCTTCTCGAGAGATCCAGGCAGGAGGTCCGCAAGGTACTCCGCAACGCCCGGGACAAGAACAAGTGGCGCAAAGTGATCAAGGTCAGGCTCTGGATGCCTGTCGTGCTCCAGATCCTGCTGATCCTCGGAGTGGTCTGGTTCACCGATTCCCGATTCGAGGGGTTCATCAACCGGACGAACACCGTGAACATCCTGCTCATCGCGATCCCCCTGGCCATTGCGACCATGGGTCAGGTCCACGCTCTCCTCGTGGGCTATCTCGACCTGTCGATTGGCGCGATGATCGGCCTCGCGGTCGTCATCGCCTCGTTCATGATCCAGCCCGAGTCGTCCCCAGCGGAGCTTCTCCTCGGTCTCGGCACGATCTTCCTCACCGCCATTGCGGTCGGTCTCGTGAACGCGGGTCTCGTGCGTGGGGTGAAGATCCCCTCCATCATCGCCACTCTGGCCACCTTGAGCATCCTCGATGGGATCTCCCTCACACTTCGGCCCACTCCCGGCGGGACCATCGACCCGGCGTTCACATCGCTGCTCCGGGGTGGGATCGGCGCAATCCCGATCGCATTCATCTTGGTCGTGGTTGGTGCCGGCCTGCTGGATGTATGGCTCCACGCCAGCGGATCCGGGCTGAAGGTCAGCGCAGTGGGATTCGACGAGCGTTCAGCGAAGCGGAGCGGGGTCAGGACCAACTGGGTCAGGGTCAGGGCGCTGTTGCTCTCCGCCCTATTCGCCGCGGTAGCCGCATTGTTCGTGATGACCCGTTCCGGAGTCGGTAATGCGCAGATCGGGGCCAGCTACACATTGAACAGCATCACGGCTGCCGTACTCGGTGGCGCTGCCCTTGCCGGGGGGCGTGCGACCTTCTTCGGTGGCGTGGTCTCCTCCGTCCTCCTCGCAGTGATCATCACCGTGCTCCCGTTCCACGGCCTTCCTCCTGACGTCGGGCCGGTGGTGATCGGTGTCCTGGTGTTGATCGGGATCATCTTGTTCCAGGTGGGGGACATCAAGGAGTTGGTGAAGCGCAACTACCGCCGGGCGCGACGGATCGTCGTTGGGAGCAAGCCCCCCAAAGCGGCCGAGTTGCCGGCCCTTTATCCGTCGGGGACCGACTTCAGCGTGATCCCGACGGGTCGCAAGTTGATCAGGGGTGGGATGGTTCTGAGCCTCGACCCGGCGGTCGGTGACTTCGCCCAAGGAGACGTCCTCATCGACGGCAATCAGATCGTGAAAATCGGCCCAAACCTGTCCAATGGGGACATCGAGACCATCGATGCTTCGGGGATGATCGTCATGCCCGGGTTCGTCGACAGCCACCGTCACATATGGGAGGGGATCCTGCGGAACATCGGCACCGATGTCCCTCTGGAGGGCAGGGTCAGCTATATCTCGTTCGTCCTTCGCACTCTGGCCCCCGCGTTCCGACCGGAGGATGCTTACGCGGGCAACCTGATCTCCTCACTCGGCGCGATCGATGCCGGGATCACGACTCTTCTCGACTGGTCCCACATCCAGGCATCGCCGGCCCATACCGACGCAGTGGTCCAGGCCCTCGAAGACTCTGGTCTCCGGGCCGTGTTCGCCTATGGATTCCCGTGGTGGGGAAAGTGGGAAGAACGTCAGCCGAGCTGGTTCGTTCGCGCCGCCACTGAGCACTTCAACTCGGAGGACCAGATGTTGACCCTGGCATTGGCGGCGCCGGGCCCCGAGTTCACCGATTTCGAGGTGGCTCGGGATCACTGGAAGTTGGCACGGGAGACCGGGGCGCGGATCACCGCCCATGTCGGTGTCGGCACCTACGGCCAGGATGCCAAGGTCCAGGAGATGGGGGAGGCCGGGCTGCTCGGTCCGGACACGACCTACATCCACTGCACGACCCTCAACGACACCGAGATCCAGATGATCGTGGACACCGGCGGGACGGTCTCGCTCGCTTCCCCTGTCGAGATGATGATGGGCCACGGCATGCCGCCGATTCAGAAGTTCCTCGATCGTGGCCTGCGCCCCAGCCTCAGCATCGACGTGGAGACCAATGTGCCCGCCGACATGTTCAATCAGATGCGATCCGTGGTGGCACTGCAGCGGGCGCTCGCCTCCGCCGACGGGAAGACCCCGGTGTCGATGCGGGAGGTGCTCGAGTGGGCCACCATCGAGGGAGCCAAGGCCAACGGGTTGGACTCGAAGGTTGGAACCCTCACCCCGGGCAAGCAGGCCGACGTCATCCTGCTCCGCACCGACCGGATGAATGTGACTCCGTTGAACGACCCAGCGACCGCTGTCGTGACCGGGATGGACACCGGCAACGTGGACACCGTCCTAATCGCCGGGCGATTGATGAAGCAGCACGGCAAGCTCCTCCACGTCGACTGGGAAGCGGTCAAGCGAATGGCCATCGAATCCCGCGATTACGTGGTGGAGAAATCTGGTTTCAAGCTCCCCGGTATCTAACCGCTTACCTCAGGTACGTAGGACCATATTTGGTCCTACGAGGAAAAAGAACCTGCGGTCCGTCAGTCCAACAGGGGAACGAGCCAGACCGATGACCCGGATGCCTCCTCGTCGAGCGACTCGACCAGCATGGCGGGTCCTGAGGCAGTCCGGACAAGCGCATGAGAATGGATCCCTCCGCTGTCGGGCATGTCGTCGACGCTCAGGGCAACCTCCGCCCCCGCGCAGGAGGGGTGCATCGGGTCCTGGCCCGTTGCCAAGCGGATCGGGGGCTCCTCGTCGGCGATGGTGATGGCCGAAAACGCGAGCAGCCAATCTTCCTCCACGGCGAGCAGTCGGGGCATGCGGATCGAGTTGACGTCCCCACAGTCGCTGGGGGAGACGGTCGGTGACGCCGGCCGATCCCATGTGATCCCGTCGGGCGACACCGCCACCCCCAGGTGAGAGGAGTTCGGCTCGGCAACGGCGGCCCCCTCGTACAGCATCGAAAGACCCTCCTCCGTCACGATCACACTGGGAAAGTCGATCCACGCCCCGTCCCAGGCTTCGGGACCACCTACCTCATACACGATGGCTGGCTCCCTCCAAGGTCCCGTCGGCGAGTCCGAGAGGGCACGCCAGAAGATCGGTGTAGCCCCTGGAGTCGTTGGAACGCCGAATCCGTGCATCACCCAGAGCCCATCCCGTTGCTGGGTCACGCTGGTCGGCATTGGCCCGGGGTGGTTCAGATCCAAATCGAGCCCGTCGACGCCGGGGTCGGCCTGGCGGATCTCGCCGCCCTCACTCCAGCTCATCACCATCACCGTGCTCTCGTTTTCCCTGAACCCGATGATGTAGGCGTGAACCGCCTCTTCCACGGACACGGCGGCCGACACGAACAAGTAATCGGCACCCTCCACCGAGCCCTGCGCGAGCAGCGGTTGATCGGGAATCACGGCTTGCAGCGGTCCTGTGCCGGCCGGAAGGCTGCTGGAGGCGAGCGTGTCGACCGTCGAGGTCGATGTCAACTGTCCCGTCTGTCCGGCGCAAGCCGAGAGAAAGGTCAAAGCGAGGATGACACCGGCTCGCAGCTGCATCGGTCCATATCAGCAGGCAAGAGCGTCGATCGCGACGCGTAAGTGTTGACTTACGGTAAGCATTCGCTTACGGTAGACGAATGGTCGATGCCCAATTGGACGCGCTGGCGGTGGAGACGAGGCGGGTCATCTACACGATGCTCCTCGAGAAGCCCCGTTCGGTGGGCGACCTCGCCAATCGACTCCCTGTGAGTCGGCCGGCAGTGTCCCAGCATCTCCGTGTCCTGCTCGATGCGGAGCTGGCCCGGGTAACCAGTGTCGGAAACCGACGGGTGTACTCGGCCAACCCGACCGGGATGGCCGCGCTTCGGGATTGGGTCGACCAGATGTGGGACATGGCGATGGGGAGCTTTGCCGGCTTCGCCCAGAGAGAGATGGAGAGAGAGATGACGAAGATGGAGCCGCTGGTGAAGATGGTCACAGTGCCTGGAGAGCCAGGTGTCGTGTTCGAGTTGTTCACTCAGAGGATGGGGGAGTGGTGGCCTCTCGAGTCGCACTCTGTCGGCGGGGAGGATGCGGTCGACGCCAGGGTCGATCCGGGTGTGGGGGGACGGGTCTATGAGGTGACCCGGGATGGTGTCGAGCACGATTGGGCACGGATAACCGGCTGGGAGTCGGGGGAGCGAATCGTTCTCGATTGGCATGCGGGGGTGCCCGTGTCGCAGGCCACCCACGTCGAGATCACGTTCCGTCAGAGTGCCGACGGGACCGAGCTGACGCTGGTCCATGACGGCTGGGAGGCTCGTGGGGCGGATGCGCCGGCCTTGCGGGAGAGTTACGAGACCGGATGGGACCTGGTCCTGGGCCGGGTGCCAGGATCGGTGCCGGTCGGGCTCCCTACAGCCTGACGACTGTGGGGAGTCAGTATCCCTATTTGTTGCTCGACCGATTACTTCTCTGACGACTCGCAGAAGTCGGAGGTATCACATGCGTACTCGCACACGGATTGGTCTCGTTGTCCTTGTCCTGATTGCCTTGTTGGCCAGTTCCGGCATGGCCTGGGCGCAGACCGACGAAGGGGACGTAATCGAGGATCGCGAAGACGTCAACGACACCCTCTTCAACTTCGGATACGACCTTTTCAACCGCATGTTCTTGTGGAATCTGTCGGCGCTCGACGGGATCTATGACTGCACTCTCGAGAACGGCGAGCTGACTGCGACTTATGGCGAGACATCGGATGAGGGTGTCGTGCCTGTGGACAACCTGGAGGACGGCTCGGGCACGGTTGTCTTCCCCAATCGGCCTGCCGACCAGGTGGCCGACGACCTCGAGCCCGCCGATTCGGCAGCGGCCTACTCGGGTGCCGATGGCGAATGTGGTGTGAGGGGAGGCGAGGTCACCGGGCCGAACGGCCAGGTCAATCACGGCATGTTCATGAAGATGTTCAACAGTCTCTACGAGGGCCGCGGGCGTGGTTGCGTGGTTCGCCACGTGGCGCAGTCCGATCTCGGTAAGGGTGACCAGCAGGTCAAGGCAGGCGATGGCGCCAGTTTCGAATCGGTCGAGGCCGGCGACACAGGCACGGTCGAGTTCACCACCGCCGAAGCCGATTGCGAGCATGGCCGGAAGGCGGGCTCAGCGGACGGCGAGGACGAGCTCGATGTGCGGGCGGCCAACGGCAAACCGGATCATGCGGGCAAGCCCGAGGATGCCGGCAAGCCTGAGCATGCCGACAAGCCCGAGAATGCGGGCAACGCCGGATCACCAGGGAATTCCGGCTCCGCTCCCGGCCACAACAAGTAGCCCTTGCGCCCCCGGGCCCGCATTCCGGCCCGTCGACAAACTGTTCCCGGTGCGGATCAGGCCGCCTCCCCGATTTCCACCGGGACGTCGACCAAGCTGCCGTACTCGGTCCAGGAACCGTCGTAATTACGGACGTTGGGGAAGCCGAGCAACTCGCTGAGGACGAACCAGGTGTGCGAGGAGCGTTCCCCAATCCGGCAGTATGTGATGACATCGTCCTCAGCGCTGATGCCGGCCCCTTCGTAGAGGGCGCGGAGCTCGTCGGCGCTCCTGAAGGAGCCGTCCTCGTTAGCGGCCTTCGACCACGGAACGTTGGCTGCCCCGGGCACATGACCCGCTACGTATGGCTGCTCGGACGGGAGATGGGGCGGCGCCATCGTCTCCCCGCTGAACTCGGCGGGTGAGCGAACATCGATCAGGGCGCCCAAGCCCTTCTCTGCCCTGTAAACAACGTCGTTGCGGAAGACGCGGAGACTGGGTCGGTCGGTCCCGGGTCCGAACAGGCCGGGCCGGGTCGGTTTGGACGTCTCCGCCGTCAGCGGCCGCCCTTCCAGCTCCCACTTCATCCTGCCCCCATCGAGCAGGCTGATGTTGTCGATGCCCCGGTACTTGAAGAGCCAGTACGCATAGGCGGCGAACCAATTGTTGTTGCCTCCGTAGAGGATGATTCGCTGGCCCTCCGAGATCCCCTTGCCCGCCAGAAGCCCAGCCAGTGCCTTCCCGTCGATGAAGTCTCGTCTCGGCGCCGCCTGGAGCTCAGTTTTCCAGTTGATGGCGACCGCGCCAGGGATATGGACCTTGTCGAAGGCCTCGTTGTCCTCGTCGACCTCGATGACCGCGATCTTGTGGTCGTCGAGCCTCTCCTCCAGCCAGGCGGTCTCCACTAACGCCATTGCGTTGGCATATGTCATCCGGTTCTCCTTTCTCGATGACGGCTCATTGTCTCCCACGCCGGTCCTGCCCCGGTAGACGGCCGGTAGATGCCCCCGATTTCGCCCCTTTTTCGGTGGTTGAATACCCCGATGCCTGGAGTTCCCCAGGTCCTCCTCCTCGGCCCGGTACGGGTCGAAGTTGATGGGACCGATGCCGAGATCCCACCCCGGGCCCGGATGCTGGCGGCCCGCCTCGCCGTGTCGGCTCCCCGGGTCGTACCCAACGACGTACTGATCGACGAGTTGTGGGGAGAGGAGGCGCCGGCGAGCGTCCGCAAGAGCCTGCACAAGTATGTCTGGGAGCTGCGCAGCCACCTCGGGGACGGGGCGGTTGTGACCGAGGGCCCCGGCTATCGGCTCGCCGCCGGGACCGACATCGCTCGTCTCGACGACCTGGTCGCCGCGGCCAGGTTGGCGATGGCCGAGGGCCGCCCCGCCGAGGCGGCGCCGCTTCTCAACGAAGCCCTGGACCTGTTCCGGGGCCGGCCGCTCCAGGGCTTCGACGACATCGGGTTTGCCGCCGACGAGGCGCGGAGGCTCGACGAAGTCCGGATCTCGGTCGAGGAGGACCTGGCCGAAGTGGAGCTGGATCTAGGTAGACACACGGCAGCGGCGGAACGGCTGGATCATCTCGTCGCGGAGAACCCGCTTCGGGAGCGGCTGGTCGCCGCCTTGATGACAGCCCTGTACCGCGGAGGCCGACACGCCGAGGCCCTTGCCGTCTACCGGCGCCATGCCCGGCTCCTCGGAGAGGAGCTGGGACTCGAGCCGACGCCGCAGCTAGCGGAACTCGAAGAGCGGATTCTGGTCCATGACAGGGCCCTGGTCTTAGGTTCCCCATCCACCGAGCGAGAAACCGCCGTCTCCAGTGCCCTGGTCAGGCCGGTCACGGCGTCGATAGCGGTCCTCCCATTCGCCGATCTGTCGGCGGGTCAGGATCAGGGCTATTTCGCCGATGGGGTGGCGGTCGAAGTGATCAGGATGCTCTCCCGTCTCGACGGTGTACGTGTGGCCTCACGTGGCTCTTCATTTGCCTATCGGGACAGCCCACTCGACATCCGCCGCGTCGGCACCGAGCTGGGGGTGACATCGGTCCTTGAGGGCAGTGTGCGCCGGCAGGACGATCGGGTCCGAATCACAGTCGGATTGACCGATGTCCTCGACGGCTTCCAGACGTGGGGGGAAACCTACGACCGAGCGTTGGACGACATCTTCTCGATCCAGGAGGACATAGCCCGCTCGGTGATGCAGGCGATGAGTGTGCGGCTCGAGACCGGTGCGGGGCCCCGCTCGACAGCGCCGAGCACCGCCGCCTATGACCTCTATCTGCGGGGGATGCATCATTTCTATCGCGGCGGCCTTGGCTACACCAAACAGGCGATCTTTCTATTCGAGGAGGCGACCAGGATCGCCCCCAACTACTGCCTCGCTCTGGCCGGCCTTGCCGACGCCTACTCGTTTCTCCATCTCTATTACGAGCCGAATCGCGAGTACTTGTTAGCCGCCGAGTCGTATGGGGAACGGGCCGTCGGGGTGGATTCGGAGATGGCCGAGACCAACGCCTCGCTGGGCTTCGCCTTAGGCGCCGCCGGTCGCTACGACGAGGCGCGGGTTCACTTCGATCGGGCTCTGACTCTCCCCGGCGGGACCTTCGAGACCAGCTACCTCTATGGCCGCACCCTGTTCTGCGCCGGGGAGATCCAGGAGGCAGCGAACATGTTTGCCCGGGCGGTGAGCATCCGGCCCGAGGACTTCCATGCCGCGGCCCTGCTCGCCAAGACGCTCGCTGCCGTGGGGCAGAAAGAACGTGCCCTGGCCATTCAGCGAAGGGTGTATGACCTGGTCGATTACCACATTCGCCTCGTGCCCGACGACGCCCGCGCTTTGGGCGATGGAGCGGTGGCACTGGTGGTGATGGGTCGGGTTGGGGAGGGGATGGAGTGGGCGAAAAAAGCTGTGGCCGCCGATGACAGCCCGATGCCCTACTACGCGGCCAGTGCCATTGCCCTTGCCGGCCAGACCGAGGCCGCGCTCGACGCCTTGGAGCAGGTCATTCGAGCAGGGTGGTCACACCACGACTTCCTGAAGAACGACCCGGACTGGACTTCCTTGCACGGCCACCCACGCTTCGAAGGACTGATGGCGAGACTCGGGTAATCATGCGACGGATATGTCCAGTCGACGTCGCATGCGCGACGCGGTGACTCTCGGCCTGACGCAGTCTTTCGTCTTGGATTGCCTTTATCAGCTGAATGTCAACGTAATGCATGACAGGGTTCTCGCGGATCCCGGTATACGGCAGGTAGAAGCCCGGTTCCGGTCCGCCACATCACCTATTACCAGGGTCTTCGTAACCTGGCCTCGTCGTGATCGCTGACCGCTACGAGCCGATCGAGCAGATCGGCACCGGTGGCATGGCCACCGTGTGGAAGGCCCGGGACACGCTCTTGGGCAGGTTCGTGGCGATCAAACGTCTTCTCCCGCACCTCGCCGGCGATCCCGAGGCGGCCGAACGCTTCAAGAGGGAGGCCCAGGCGGCGGCGCGACTCAGCCACCCGGGAATCGTCACCGTGTTCGACACCGGCGAGGACTCCGATGGGCCATTCATCGTTCAGGAGCTTGTCGACGGCACCACCCTGGCCTCCCACCTTGCCGACACCGGTCCCTTGAGCCCGCAGTCAGTGACCGACGTCGTCTCCCAGGTCGCCGCGGCTCTGGACCACGCTCACGGGTTGGGCGTCATCCATCGCGATATCAAGCCGGCCAATCTGATCATCGAGCCTGATGGGCGGGTGAGACTCGCCGACTTCGGCATTGCACGGACAGTCGACGATCCAGCGACGATCACGTCCTCAGGTGAGCTGGTCGGGACGATCACTTACCTGGCCCCGGAGATCCTCGCCGGGCAACCGGCGACAGCGGCATCGGACATCTATTCATTGGCTGCGGTCACGTTCGAGCTGTTATCCGGTCGGCCCCCGTATCAGGCGCCCACACCTGCCGCCCTCCTCGAAGCCGTTCGCAGCAGTGAGGCTCCCGATCTCCATGGTGTCGCCCCCGACCAAATGGCGAGTGCGGTCTCGAACGCGATGGCCAAAGACGCTGTCTCGAGACCCGATACGGCTGGCGCGTTCGCCGCAACCCTGACCGGATCGGCCACGATGATCATGGCCACGACACCGTTAGGCCTGCCAGTCAACCGAGGATCTGAGGAGCCAACGGTCGTGACCGCGCGGAAATCCCCAACGATCCCGCAGACCGCGCCTGCCGGATCGGGTCGGGCGTCGCGGTGGCCTCTTCTACTCCTGCTTCTGGCGGTGGTGGCAGTGGCGGCCGCGGCGATGGCCAACGACCCGGACGATGGTGGTGGAGAGCTCGCCGCGACAACCACCACCTTCGCGCAGATCAGCACGACCGTTGCCTCGCCTCCGACCACGACGACGACGATTGCAACCACGACGACAACCGTTCCGGCGACGACTACGACCGTCATCACGGCCGAGTCGGTGGCGGGGGAGATTGGCGTCCTTCTTGGAGTGCTCGGCCCTCCAGATTTCCGCCCGAAAGACATCCGGCAGGTGGAGGACCGTCTGGAACACGTCATGAGAGCGTGGGACGGCGATAACCGCGATGAATTGACCCGTGAGCTGGAACGGGCCTTCGAGGAAGTGGCCGATCTCGAAGACTCACCCGAGCGGGACGAACTGACCGCCCGGCTAACCCAGCTCGCAGAGCTGATGGGCTACCGGGTCGACCAGATCGGCCAGGGCGACGGCGAGGACGACGACGACAATGGGGGCGGCTGATGTCCACGCCGGAAGAGATCTACCGGGCCGGTGCGACGATGGCGGAGATCGACGACGTGCTGTCGAAGAGACTGACCGCGACGATTGGGACCCTCAATGACGACGGGTCGATCCATCTCGCGTACGTCATTTTTCTCTATGAGGACGGTCGCTTCTTCTGCGAGACGTCATCGGTGACCCGCAAGGCGCGCAATGTGAGGGCGAGGTCCACAGCCTCGTTCCTGGTGCAAGGTGAGGCGTCGTCGGGACGAACGATCATGGCGGAGAACGAGGGGACCGCCCGGCTCATCGAGGGCGAGGAGGCCAGATCGGTGAACCGGCGATTGCGCGCCAAGTACATCACCGAGGCGGCCCTCGATCGGGTCGACGACGCGTGGAACCAGTTCGACGACGTCGCGATCGAGCTCATCCCCGGACCAAGATGGAGATCGTGGTGCGGGGAGACGTTCACCGCACAGACCACCCGGGCGATGGAAGGGTCCTCATCGCCGGTGTGGCGCCCGGACGACTAGGACCGTGTCCCGCGAGACCACCATCGTCGTCGGAGCGGGCATCCCCCTCGGTGCGAGCGTCGGTGATCCAGATGGTGTTGAGCGGGGTGTCGTGGTCTTCGCCCATGGCAGCGGGAGCAGCCGGCACAGCCCACGCAATCGACAGGTCGCCACCGCCCTCCACGCCGCCGGGTTCGGAACCCTCTTGCTCGACCTGCTCACTTCAGGCGAGGAGGAGGCTGATATGCGGACGGGGGAGTTTCGGTTCGACGTGGGCATGCTCGGTGGCCGTGTCGTTGCCGCCATCGACTGGCTCCGCCAGGTCGACGACACGCCGATCGGGCTGTTTGGGGCTTCGACCGGGGCGGCCGCTGCCCTGATCGCCGCCGCGGAACGACCTGAGGATGTGTTTGCCGTCGTGTCCCGAGGCGGGCGCCCGGATCTGGCCGGCGACGATCTGTCGGCGGTCCGCGCCCCGACCCTGCTCATCGTGGGCAGTCGTGATAGAGACGTGCTGGCGATGAACGAAAGTGCGCGGGCACGCATGGGCGTGGAGACCACACTCGAGGTGATTTCCGGAGCGACGCATCTCTTCGAGGAGCCAGGAGCCCTCGATTTGGTGGCCCAACTCGCGCTCGCCTGGTTCGAGCGCTACCTCCCTCAGGAACGGGTTCGCGCCAGCGAGGGCTCGTAGACCTCGGAGGTGTAATCGCGCACCATGCGAGCGGCTGTCACTCGGGGCCCGAGCGTCCGCCATGCGTGACGAATGCGCCCGTGAAACGAGGGTCGGTCGCCGTGGTACATCTCGAGGATGGAACCGAGGGTGTCGAAGACGGACGTGGCTTCGGCTTCATCACGCAACTCCTGGTCGTCCTCGTCGCTGCTGCTGATCGCCCAGCCATTGGCCCCGTCATACATCTCGGCCCACCACCCGTCGAGTATTGAGCAGTTGAGCCCACCGTTGAGCGCCGCCTTTTCCCCACTCGTACCGGAGGCCTCACGGGGCCGGATCGGGTTGTTCAGCCAGATGTCTGCCCCGGCCACCAGGAGCCCGGCCAGCTCCATGTCATAACCGGGGAGGAAGGTGAATCGATCGTTCGCCGCCGATGACCATGAGAATCCGACCACCTCGGCGATGAGCGCCTTGCCCATGTCGTCCTGAGGATGGGCCTTGCCGGCGAACACGAAATGAACCGGGCGGGTCGTGTCATCGAGGAGATGGCGGAGACGGTCCGGGTCCCGGAGCAGCAACGTCGCCCTCTTGTACGGCGCGAAACGACGGGCGAAGCCGATGACCAGGGCATCGGGGTCGAGGGCCCGGCCAGTGCGAGCCGAGAGCAATTCGCCGAGACGGGCCGAGGCTCCGTACCGGATGGCGGCAAGCCGGTCGTCTTCGATGTTCGAGACCCGGTCCCACGCTGCGGGATCGCCATCGGCCCACTCTGGGCCCAGAGCATCGTCGAAGACGCTCTGTATCTGGGGCAGGACCCAGGTGCGGGCATGAACCCCATTGGTGATCGACGTGATCTCGTCCCCGATCCCCATCCCGGCGAAGAGGCCACGGCTCACCTCGCCGTGCAGCTTGGAGACCCCGTTGGCGTGACTGGCCAGACCCAGGGCGAGTGCGGCCATGTTGAAATGGCTGTCGTCGCCCGGGTCATTTCCCAGCGCCAGAAGGTCCTCCACCGGGGTCGCCCACTTCTCGGCCCAGGGCTCGAGATAGGGGATCATCAAATCGCGGTGGAAGCAATCGATACCGGCAGGCACCGGGGTATGAGTGGTGAAAACCAGACCGGGGCGGATCCGTTCGATGGCGGCATCGATATCGCCTCCCTCGATCACCCGGTCGATCAACTCGAGCGCGATGAATCCGGCGTGGCCCTCGTTCAAGTGATGCACCGGCGTCAGCCACCCGAGCGATGCCAGAGCCCGGGCCCCACCCACTCCCAGCACCATCTCCTGATCGAGACGATGGTGGCGGTCGCCACCGTAGAGACGGTCGGTGATCCCGCGGTCGTGCTCACTGTTCCCTTCGAGGTTCGTATCCAGGAGGAGAAGCGGGATCCTGCCCACATCGATGCGCCACACCCGGGCAGCGACGTCTCGGCCCGGGAGCGGGACGCTCACCACGACGCCTGTGTCCACGGCTCCCAACTGGAGAGGGTCAACGGTCGGGTAGTGCTCCGCCTGCCTGCCATCGGCGATCTCCTGGTCGAAGTAGCCGTGTCTGTAGAAAAGCCCTACGCCGGCCAACGGGAGTCGCCGATCGCTGGCCGCCTTGAGATGATCACCGGCGAGGACCCCGAGGCCACCCGCGTATTGAGGAACGAGCGCATCGATGCCGAACTCCGGGGAGCAGTACGCGATCTCCGGTGTGACCGGATCTCCCAGGACGGCGTCGAGGTCGGAGATCTCGACGGAGACGCTCTCTACGAGCGCACCGTCACCGAGGAGATCGTCGAGCTGTTCGGGCGTGAGGTCGGAGACGACCGAGACCGGATGTCGCATTGGAGCGGCGCCGGGCAGCGAGAAGAGAAGCTGTCGACAGGACGGCGTCCAGGTCCAGCGATGATTGGCGGCGAGGCGGTGCAATGCCTCATGGAGCGCCGGCGAATCCAAGTTGTCCCTCCTCATGAACAGCCACGGCCCTCGAAAGCCCGCGAGCCCCGACCGTTCAGTGTAAATCCCCGAGCGCTGGATCCTTAGTCGTCTTCCAGCGCCTCGATCTGGTCGAGCACCTGGAGTGACTCCGTCGCGGCTGCCGCCACCGGGCCGGTTTCGCCGGAGAGCTCGACGAGTAGGGCGCGAGACCGGGGACCGCCGATGTCGGGGAGCAGACGCACTACATCCGGTGTGAGCCGGCCCGTCTTGCCTGCCTTCTCGATCAGGTCGACTGAGCGCTCACCCGCCTTGACCAGGGAGATGCCGGCGAGCATCTTCTCCTGTTCGTCGTCGCCGGAGAACGCATCGAGCAGCTTGTATCCGGCGCCGTCGCTGCCTGCCGTGCGGAAGGCGACTCCCGCTGCGATCACCTTCAGCGACCCCCCGAGGCTCACGCGGCTTCGCTACTTGTCAGATCGTGACCCACAGGCCGTGGTCGTCCCAATATGGAGGCTCATGGGGGGCGGGATGGTCGAACCACCCGTTCCGATGCTCCTCCACCTTGGGGTGGCCGGGGAAGCGCTGGCCCCCCCGGTCCAGGGTGATCACCAAATCGAGCTTCACTCTGATGTCGATGATCCGATCGACCTTGGAGAAGTCGGGCAGCCACTGGGTGTGAACCGGCCAAGCGAGCAGCACCAGATTCTTGAACTCGACTCCTTGCTTCGTGGCCAGATTCGCCACCGTGCCCCCATGGCTGTGGGCAAAGAAGTCCGGGGTGTCGAGGCCCTGGTCACCGATCCACTGCTTCAAGGAGAGGGCTGCTGCCCGGCGTCCGGCATCCGTGTAGGACCCGGTCCACTTGAAGCTCTTGTCGTGGACGTGGAGGGCAGGCTTCTTGCGCTTCAGCGCCTCGTAGAAATCACCCCGAGGCTGGTACCAGAGCTGTTCGCTGGCCCACGTGCCGTGGGTGAGGGCTGCGGTCTTCGACTTGCGGCTCCGCTTCTTCGACGGTGGCTGGGGTTTGACAGGCTCCTGGACCTTGGGATCCTTCGGATCGATCTGACGCAGAGCTTCGAGGGCCAGACGCGAGACGAGGGGGTCTTCGTCGACGGCTCCTTCTTCGAGGATGAGCCGGATCTGGGGTCGGAGTCTCGTGGTTTCCCTGGCACCGGCCGCCGCGGCCACCCGCACCAAGGGATGGGGGCTTTGCATGCCGGCCTCGAACAGAGCGGCTGCATCTTCGAAAGACGGGCTCCGGTACAGGTCGTCGACTGTCCGTGCCATTTGCTCCTGGACGGCGGGCGCCGACTCGGTCCGGAGCTCGGTCTGTGACATGCTCAGCGGCCGTGTTGCCTCCGCCACCGGGATGCGGTGCGACCTCTCCAACGGCCTCAGTTCGGGAAGATCGAAGTTGGGCTCTTCCGCGACCTCCCTCTCCAGCTCCTCGATCTCGTCTTCCTGACCGAGGACGCCCGCCCGAGCAGCCAGGAGGAGTGCTGCCTGGGAGGCAGCCGTGGATCGGGTCTCTACCGCTTCGGGCCCGGGAGTGACCCCGAACGCCTCCCGGGGATCTATCGGCTCGAGGGACTGGTATTCGGGCATACAGACCCATTCTGGCGGGGGGGGGGGGGGG